>CAZZWY010000191.1:0-7592 GCA_964657785.1 uncultured Acetobacteraceae bacterium | reverse complement strand
GGTGCGCGATCGGCCTACCGCAAGGTGCGCGACCGGGCGAGCTACGCCTTCGCGCTGGTCTCGGTCGCCGCGGTGCTCGAGGTCGAGGACGGCGTCGTCCGCGACGTGCGGATCGCGCTCGGCGGCGTCGCGCACAAGCCGTGGCGGGCGTCGAAGGCCGAACAGGCGCTGCGCGGCGGGCCGGCGACGCAAGCCGCGTTCGCCGCCGCCGCCGAGGCGGAGCTCGCCGACGCAGCCCCGCTGCGCGACAACGAATTCAAGATCGGACTCGCCAAGCGCACGCTCGTCGCCGTGCTCGGCGAACTCAACGGAGCAGGCGCATGAGCATCCTCGAAGACGCAGCGAAAACGGTCCAGGGCGCCGCGCAGACGGTGATGAAGAAGGCGGTCGCGCTCGCGCCCGACCGCTGGATGCCGGGCGGCACGCCCGACCCGCTGATTGGCCGCCCGGGCGTGATCGGCTCGCCCACGTCGCGCCTCGACGGGCCGGCGAAGGTGACCGGCGGGGCGCGCTTCGCGGCCGAATTCGCACTCGACGGCTTGGTGTACGCCGCGCTCGCGTACAGCACGGTCGCCAAGGGGCGCATCAGCCGCCTCGACACCGCCGCGGCCGAAGCGTCGCCCGGCGTCGTGCTCGTGATGACGCACCTGAACGCGCCGAAACTCAAACCGCCGCCGCTCTTCATGACGGCCGCCAAGGCCTCGTCGGGCGATTCGCTGCCGGTGATGCAGGACGACCGCGTCCACTGGAACGGCCAGCCGATCGCGATCGTTCTCGCCGAGACGCAGGAGCAGGCCGACCATGCGAAGTCGCTGATCCACGCCGAGATCGAGGCCGAACCGGCCGCCACCGTCTTCGAGACGGCCAAGGCGAAGACGAGCCCCGGCACGTTCCAGGGCGAGCCGCTGCTGCTCGAGATCGGCGACGCCGAGAAGGCGCTCGCTGCGGCGCCGCACCGCGTCGACGCCACCTACCGCACGCCGCGCCACAACCACAACGCGATCGAACTGCACGCGGCGACGCTCGCCTGGGACGGCGACGAACTCGTGATGCACGACTGCGTGCAGGGCGTCGCCCACGTCGCCTGGTCGATGGCGCAGGTCTTCGGCCTGAAGGAGGAGCAGGTCCACGTCAGCGCGCCGTACGTGGGCGGCGGCTTCGGCGGGAAGACGATGTGGCAGCACCAGATCCTCGCCGCCGCGGCGTCGCGGTTGGCAAAGCGACCGGTGCGGGTCGTGCTGACGCGCGAAGGCGTCTACCGCATCGTCGGCGGTCGCACGCTGACCGAGCAACGTGTCGCGATCGGCGCGCAGGCCGACGGGCACTTCGACGCGCTGATCCACACCGGCACCGTCGCGACGACCTCGCACAACGCGCTGCCCGAGCCGTTCATCCTGCCGGCCAAGTCGGCCTACGCCGCCGGCAGCTTCCGGCTCGACGTCCAGGTGGCCGAGCTCGACATGGTCGCCAACACCTTCATGCGGGCGCCCGGCGAGGCGGTCGGCACCTTCGGGCTCGAGTGCGCGGTCGATGAACTCGCGGCGCAGCTCGGCATCGACCCGATCGAATTGCGTCTGCGCAACGAGCCCGAGAAGGACCCGACCTCGGGCCTGCCGTTCTCGTCGCGCCACATCGTCGACGCCTACCGCGCCGGTGCGGAGCGCTTCGGCTGGAGCGCGCGCCACGCGACGCCGGGCACGCAGCGCGACGGCGAATGGCTGATCGGCATGGGCTGCGCGACCGCCACCTACCCGTACTACCGGATGCCGGGCGGCGCCGCGCGCCTGACGCTGACGCAGGACGGCCGCGCCACCGTCGAGATCGCCGCGCACGAGATGGGCATGGGCACCGCGACGACGCAGACGATGGTCGCCGCGGACCGCCTCGGCCTGCCCGTCGACCGCGTGACCTTCGTCTATGGCGACTCGTCGCTGCCCGGCACCGTGCTCGCGGGCGGCTCGCAACAGACCGCGTCGATCGGCGCGGCGGTGATGGCGGCGCACAAGGCGCTCGTCGTCGAACTGTTGAAGCTCGCCGGCAAGGAGTCGCCGCTCGCCGGGCTCGACGCCGACGAGGTCGAAAGCCGCGACGGCGGCCTCTGCCGGCACGGCGAACCCGCGCGCTTCGAAAGCTACGCGGCGATCCTCGAGCGCGCGGGGAAAGACGTGCTGACGGTCGAAGCCGCGGCCCCGATGCCGTTCGAGTTCATGCACTGGTCGATGCACTCGCACGGCGCGATGTTCTGCGAGGTGCGCGTCAACGGGGTCACCGGCGAGACGCGCGTCAGCCGCTTTCTCGGCTCGTTCGACTGCGGGCGCATCCTCAACCCGAAGACGGCCGAGAGCCAGTTCCGCGGCGGCATCGTGATGGGGCTCGGCCTCGCGCTGATGGAGGAAACCCAGTTCGACGAGCGCAGCGGCCGCATCATGAACCCGAGCCTGGCCGAATACCACGTGCCGGTGCACCTCGACGTGCCGGCGATCGAGGTCATGTGGACCGACACCCCCGACCCGCACGCGCCGATGGGCGCGCACGGCATCGGCGAGATCGGCATCACCGGCACCGGCGCGGCGGTCGCGAACGCGATCTACAACGCGACCGGCAAGCGCCTGCGCGAATTGCCGCTGACGCTCGACAAGCTGCTGTAGCCGGGCGGCGTCTCGGAGGCTGAGAGACTTTCATTGATCGCACGACAGACGCGCCTCTGAGTCGATTTTTTCATCGCCGACTTCGCTCGGCGACTCAGGGGAAGCTCCGGATACGCGGCCGAGCGGCGCATCGACATACTCGGCAGCATGACCGCAACCGCCCGCCGCCAGACCCTCGCCGACCTCGTCCGGCGCAGCGCGCGCCGCCATCCCGCCAAGCCCGCGATCCTCTGCGGCGCGACGCACTGGACCTACGCCGAGCTCGACGCGGTGGTCGAGCGCCTCGCCGCCGGCCTGCACGGGCACGGTGTCGCCCTCGGTGACCGCGTCGCGGTGCTCGCCCGCAACTCGCACGGCTTCGTCGCGCTGCGCTTCGCCCTGGCCCGCCTCGGCGCGGTGCTGGTGCCGATCAACTTCATGCTCAAGGCCGAGGAAGCCGCCTACATCCTGCGCCACGCCGGGGCGCGGCTGCTCGCGACCGACACCGAGCTCGCGCCGCTCGCCCGTTCGGCGGCGGCGCAGGGGACCGACGTCGCCGGGTTCCTCTGGCTGCCCTCGGAGGAGCCGACCGACGCGCCCGCCGGCATGCTGCGCTTCGACCACATGATCGACGCCCCGATCGGGACCGATGCCGCGCCGCCCGAGCCGGCCTTCGACGGCCGCGCCGTCGCGCAGATCGTCTACACCAGCGGCACCGAATCGGCACCGAAGGGCGCGATGCTGACGCACGACGCGGTGATCTCCGAGTACGTGAGCTGCGTCGTCGACGCGGGCATCGCCGGCACCGACCTGATGCTGCACGCGCTGCCGCTCTACCACTGCGCGCAACTCGACGTCTTTCTCGGCCCGTGCCTCTACGTCGGCGCGACCAACGTCATCACCGCGCGGCCGGCGCCGGAGAACGTCCTGCCGCTGCTCGAACGGCATCGCGTCACGTCGTTCTTCGCGCCGCCGACCGTCTGGATCGGCCTGCTGCGATCGCCGCTCTTCGACCGCACCGACCTCGGCGCGCTGCAGAAAGGCTACTACGGCGCGTCGATCATGCCGGTCGCGGTCCTGCGGGAGCTGAGCCGTCGACTGCCGGCCGTGCGCCTCTGGAACCTCTACGGCCAGACCGAGATCGCGCCGCTCGCGACGATGCTCGGCCCGGGCGACCAGCTCCGCAAGGCGGGCTCGGCGGGACGCGCGGTGCTCAACGTCGAGACCCGTGTCGTCGACGAGGCGATGCGCGATGTGCCGGTCGGCGAAGTCGGCGAGATCGTCCACCGCTCGCCGCACCTGATGCTCGGCTACTACAAGGACGAAGCGCGCACCGCCGCCGCGTTCGAGGGGGGCTGGTTCCACTCCGGCGACCTCGGCGTGCTCGACGACGAGGGCTTCGTCACGGTCGTCGACCGCAAGAAGGACATGATCAAGACCGGCGGCGAGAACGTCGCAAGCCGCGAGGTCGAGGAGGCGATCTATCGCCTTGCCGGCGTCAGCGAGGTCGCGGTGATCGGCGTGCCGCACCCGCGCTGGGTCGAGGCGGTGGTCGCGGTGGTCGTCGTGCAGGCGGGTCAGGCGCTCGACGAGGCGCAGGTGCTCGCGCACTGCGCCGCCCACCTGGCCGGTTTCAAGTCGCCGAAGCGCGTCGTCTTCGTCGACGCCCTGCCGAAGAACCCGAGCGGAAAGTTGCTCAAGCGCGAGCTGCGGACCGCGCACGCGGACGCTTTCGGCAGCTGAGCGGGCGGCACGAGGCCGGAATGCCCGACGGCCTGACGCAGGCCGCGTCCCAGCGCGATTGACGGCCGTCGTCCGACGATATCAGCCGACGGCAGGGGCTTGTGCGGGGCGCCGTCCGACAGCCCTCGGTCGAGCGAACGCGTCTGATCGCGGTGTGACCGGAACGTCGTCCGATCTCGAAGGAGCAAGGTCATGGCCAAGGCATTGAAGAAGGGAGACGCGGTCCGCTGGTCGTCGTCGCAAGGGACGGTCGAGGGCCACGTGGTGAAGACGCTGACGACGCCGATCGACATCAAAGGTCACCATGTCGCCGCGTCGACGGAGAACCCCGAGGTCCTCGTCAAGAGCGACAAGACGGGGGCCGAGGCCGCGCACAAACCGGCGGCCTTGAAAAAGCGTTGAACGGCGCGGGTGGCCTGCCCCCGCGCAGGCGTCGCCTCGGAACGGGTCAGACGCTCGCCGCCATCACCTGCGCCACCGCCGCCGTCAGCTTCTTGCCGTAAGGCACGTGCAGGAACTCGTTCGGGCCGTGCGCGTTGCTCTTCGGACCGAGCACGCCGCAGACCATCATCTGCGCCGCCGGGAAGCTTTCCTGCAGCAAGCTCATGAGCGGGATGGTGCCGCCCTGGCCGACGTAGCCGCAGGGCGCGCCGAAATGGGTATTCGACGCTTCGTCGAGTGCGGCCTCGAGCCAGGGCGCGAGGGTCGGTGCGTTCCAGCCGGTCGCGCCCTGGGCCCCGGCGCGGCCGTCGGCGCCGAACGTGACCTTGGCGTTGTACGGCGCGTTGTCCTCGAGCAGCGCCTTCAACTTGACCGCCGCCTCATTGCCGTCGACGAGCGGCGGCAGGCGCAGGCTGAGCTTGAACGCGGTGTACGGCCGCAGCACGTTGCCGGCGTTCTTGAGCTCCGGAAAACCGTCGGCGCCGGTCACCGACAGCGTCGGCTTCCAGGTGCGGTTGAGGAGCGCCTGCAGCGGGTCGGTCGTCGTCGGCAGGGTCGGACCGCCGTCGGCGCCGCACGCCCAGGGAAAGCGCTTCCAGACTTCGTCGCCCAGGATCTGCGCCGTGACCCGGGCCTGCTGGATCCGGTCGGCGGGAATCGCGCAATGGAAGCTCTCGGGAAGCAGGTCGCCGGTCTTGCTGTCCTCGAGCCGGTCGAGCACCTGGCGCAGGATGCGGAAGCTCGACGGCACGAGGCCGCTCGAGTCGCCGGAATGCACGCCCTCGGTCAGGATCTCGACCTTGAGCACGCCGCTCACCATGCCGCGCAGGCTCGTCGTGAGCCAGAGCTGGTCGTAGTTGCCGGCGCCGCTGTCGAGGCAGACGACGAGCTTGACCGGCCCGAGCCGCGGGCGCAGCACGTCGATGTAGGCCGGCAGGTCGAACGAGCCGCTCTCCTCGCAGGTCTCGATGATGCCGACGCAGCGCGGCCGCGGGAGGCCTTGCTGGTCGAGCGCCATGATCGCGGTGAGCGAGGCGTAGACCGCGTAGCCGTCGTCGGCACTGCCGCGGCCGTAGAGGAGGCCGTCGATGTACTTCGGCGTCCAGGGGCCGAGGTCGCTGCGCCAGCCGTTGAACTCGGGCTGCTTGTCGAGGTGGCCGTAGAGCAGGATGGTCTCGGCGCCGGCGTCGTTGCCACCGGGGCAGGTCGCCGGCACGTCGAAGAAGATGACCGGCGTGCGGCCCTCGAGGCGGATGACCTCGAGCTTCAGGCCCGCGACCTTGCGGCTTTCGACCCAGCCGGCGGCGTCGCGCAGCACGCGCTCGATGTAGCCGTTGGCGGCCCAGTCGGCGTCGAACATCGGGCTCTTCGCGGGCACCGCGATGTAGTCGGTGATCGCGGGAACGATCTCCTCGTCCCAGGTGCGGTCGATGAATCCGGCGAGACCGGAGGCTTCATCGGGCTGCAGCGGCAGCAGCGGATCGCGTGCGTTCATGCGGGACTCCTTCGGGGGAAGACGCCGCAGTTTAGGCTTTTGGGCGGCGTCGGTCGTGCGGAGGGCGGCGGGGCCGGGGGCACCCTGGGACTTGTCCGGGGCGCCCCCTGAGCGGCGATCGGTCACAGTCGGATGATCCGCCGCCCTTCATCCCCTCACGCCGCCCGAGCCGCCATGACCGACTTCTTCGACCTCACCAGCGACCGGGGCATCGCCCATCTCGTGCTCAACCGCCCGGAGCGGCTCAACACGATGTCGCCGCCCTTCTTCCCCGCCCTGCGCGATGCGGTGCGCGGGCTGCAGGCCGGCGGGCGGACGCGCGCATTGGTGATCTCCTCGACCGGCAAGCACTTCTGCGCCGGCATGGCGCTCGACGTCTTCGGCGGCGACGACGTGTTCCTGAGCACCGCCACCGCCCGCGCGCGGCTCGCGTTCCAGGATTCGCTGACGGCGCTCATCGACTGCTTCAGCGTGCTCGACGAGGTGCGCTTTCCGGTCGTCTGCGCGATCCAGGGCGGCTGCGTCGGCGGGGCGCTCGACCTCGCGACCGCCTGCGACATCCGCGTCTGCAGCGCCGACGCCTTCTTCACGGTGCAGGAGATCCACATCGGCATGATGGCCGACCTCGGTGTGCTGCAGCGCCTTGCGAAGATCGTGCCGCCCGGCATGGCGCGCGAGATGGCCTACACCGGCGACCGCATCCCGGCGGCGCGCGCGCTCGAGGTCGGGCTGGTCAACGCGGTGCTGCCGGACGCCGCCGCCGTGGTGGCTCACGCGATGAGCCTGGCGCGCCGCATCGCCGCCAAGTCGCCGCTCGCGATCGCCGGCAGCAAGCTCGCCCTCAACCATGCGCGCGACCACGGCACCGCCGCCAGCCTGCAGCAGATGACGCTGCTGCAAAGCGCCATCTTCGACACCGCCGAGATGGCCACCGCGATCGCGGCGTGGAAGGAAAAGGCGACGGCCGACTTCGCCGACCTGGCGCCGTTCGCAGGCGACTGAACGCCGCTCCTCAGAACGCGGCCACGAGGCACGCCAACGGCCGCGGCCAATGCGGCCGCCAGCTCAGCAGCAGCGCGACGCCCAGCGGCGTTTCGCCTCGACGACCATCTGTCGACCGACGCGAGCTTCGCGCCGATCCCGGCCGGCGCAAACGCCAGGCCCTTGGCCGCCTTCGCCTCGGCAAGCGCGGCGGCCTGTGCGGTGGGCTTGAGCACCGACTCGGAGACCGGGAAATACATGCCGGCGACGATCAGGAGGCCGGTGAACGTGAAGAAGAATGACCG
>CAZZWY010000190.1:2464-7594 GCA_964657785.1 uncultured Acetobacteraceae bacterium | reverse complement strand
ACGAAGAGCGGCCGCGCGCCGCCGGCATCGATCAGGTCGCCGACGTCGACGTTGCGCCGGGTGATGACCCCTGCGAACGGCGCGACGACGTTGCGAAAACCCTCGGTCTGGCGCAGCCGCTGCACGTTGGCCTCGGCCGCGGCGACGTTGGCACGTGCCTGCGTGAGACCGCTGCGGCGCTCGTCCAGTTCCTGCTGCGAGACGACATCCTTCTTGCGGAGGCCCTCCCAGCGCTCGACGGTGCTGGTGGCGAGCGCCAGGCCGGCGGCGGCCTGGTCGCGCGCGGCGATCGCCTGCGAGAGCTGCTGGCCGATCTCGGGCGTCTCGATCTCGGCGAGCAGGTCGCCCTTCTTCACCTTGGCGCCGATGTCCTGGGTCCAGCGTTTGACGTAGCCGGTGGCGCGAGCCCCGATCGGCGCCTGCACCGCACCCTGCAGCGTGCCCGGCAGCGAGATGGTTTGCCCGGCGCCGGACGGCTTCGGCGTCGCGACCTTCACGTATTGCGTCGCACGCTGCTCGGTGCCTTCGGCCAGCGACTTCGAATTCGCCATCCGGCTCATCACGGTGCGACCGGCCCCGAGCGCGAGCAGGACGAGCACGACGACCGCGACCCAGCCGGTGCGGCGCGAGACCCGACGGTGCGCGACCGCATCCAGTGGCGCAGCGGCCTCGGCAGGATGGCGCGGAGGCTCGGCGGTGGACAGCGGCTCGGTCATGGCGTCAACCTTCCTGGATCGCGGGCTGGAGCGGTGGGTGATGCGGCGGCGCCGTGCCCGAGGTCGCGCGGCGCGCGAGCCGCGTGTGGATCGCGGCGAACACCACCGGCACGAAGAGGAGCGTCGAGACCGTCGCGAAGAGCAACCCGCCGATCACCGCGCGGCCGAGCGGCGCATTCTGCTCGGCGCCTTCGCCGAGGCCGAGCGCCATCGGGATCATGCCGATGATCATCGCGAGCGCCGTCATCAGCACCGGGCGGATCCGCGTCGACCCGGCTTCGAGCGCCGCCGTGAGCGCGGAGGCGCCCTCGCCGAGGCGCTGCCGCGCGAACGAGACGAGCAAGATGCTGTTGGCCGTGGCAACGCCCATCGTCATGATCGCGCCGGTCAGCGCGGGCACCGAGAGCGTCGTGCCGGTGATGAAGAGCATCCAGGCGATGCCGGCGAGCGCCGCCGGCAGCGCCGCAACGATGATGAGCGCGTCGATCCACGACTGGAAGTTGACGACGACGAGCAGGTAGACGAGGACGATCGCGACCGCGAGGCCGACGATCAGGCCGAGGAACGAATCCTGCATCGTCTGCACCTGTCCGCGCACCACGAGCTGCGCACCGCGGGGCAGCTTCGGGCGGAGTGCGTCGACCTCCTCGTTGACGCGCCGCGCCACGCTCGCGAGGTCGGTGCCCTGCACGCTGACGTAGACGTCGACGGCCGGCAAGATGTTGTAGCGCGAGACGATCGCCGGCTGCCGGCTCGGCTTGACCTGCACCAGGTTGCCGAGCAGCTGGGTCGCGCCCGCCGCGGTCGGGGCGTTCGCGCCGACCGGCATGTTGAGCAGCGCGTCGAGCGAGTCGAACCGGTATTGCGGCGCCTGCACCGCGATGCTGTAGACGACGCCGTTGACGGGGTTGAGCCAGAACGCGGGCGCGGTCTGCGAGCTGCCCGAGAGCGAGATCAGCACGTTCTGCCCGACGTTCTGGGCCGAGAGGCCGACCTGCTGCAGGCGGCTGCGGTCCATCTGCATGTCGATCGTCGGCCCGTCGAGGCGCTGGTGGACGTGGGCATCGACGGCGCCGGGGATTGCGCGGATGCGCCGCGTCAGCTCGGCGGCGAGCGCGGCGTTGCCGGCGAGGTCGTTGCCGGTGAACTGCACGTCGATCGCCGCCGGCAGGCCGAAGTTGAGGATCTGCGTGACGATGTCCGCGGGCTGGAAGAAGAACTCGACGCCCGGGAAGCGCTTCGGCAGTTCGGCCCGCAGCGCGGTCACGAATTCGATCGTCGGCCGATGCCCTTCCTTCAGCGACATCTGGATCTCGGCGTCCATCGTGCCGATCGTGCCGGCGTTGCTGTACGACAGGTTGATGCCGCTGTTGGCGACGCCGAGGTTGTCGAGGATGGTCTCGAGCTGGTCGGCCGGAAGGATCTCGCGGATCACCGCCTCGACCTGGTCGGCGACGCGCGCCGTCTCCTCGATCCGCATGCCGGTCGCGGTGCGCATGTGCAGGCGGATCTGCCCGGCGTCGACGGTCGGGAAGAAGTCGCGGCCGAGAAACGGAAAGAGCGCGCACGACAACAGGCAAAAGCCGAGGAAAGCGAACGCGAAGGCCTTGCGCCGGCCGAGCAGCATCGTCAGCGAGAGCGTGTAGCCGTGGCGCACGCGCTCGAACTGACGGTCGAAGCCGCGGTAGACGCGCTGCAGCAGGCTCGGCCGGGCGGCATCGTCGTGAGCGACGTTCTTCATGAGCAGCATGACGAGCGTCGGCACCAACGTGCGCGACAGGATGTACGACGCGATCATCGCGAAGACGACCGCCTCGGCGAGCGGCACGAAGAGGAAGCGCGCTACACCGGAGAGGAAGAACATCGGCACGAAGACGATGCAGATGCAGAGCGTCGAGACGAAGGCGGCGGCGCCGATCTCGTTCGCGCCGGTCAGGATCGCCTCGTCGAGCGCGGTGCCCATGTGCAGGTGGCGCTCGATGTTCTCGATCGTCACGATCGCCTGGTCGACGAGGATGCCGACCGAGAGCGCCAGGCCGCCGAGCGTCATCAGGTTGAGCGTCTCGCCGAGCGCCTGCAGCACCAGCACCGAGGCGAGGATCGACAGCGGGATCGTCAGCGCGATGATCAGCGTCGAGCGCCAGTTGCCGAGGAAGAGCAAGACCATCGCCGCGGTCAGCGCCGCGGCGATCAACGCCTCGATCACAACCCCTTTGACTGCTGCCTTCACGAACACCGACTGATCGAACAGCGGCGTGACCTTGATGTCGGCCGGCATCACCTGGGCGACCTTCGGCAGCAGCGCGCGCAGGTTGGCGACGATGTCGAGCGTCGAGGCGCCGCCGTTCTTCAGCACCGACAAGAGCACCCCGCGCGCGCCGTCCTGGCGCACGACGTTGGTCTGCGGCGAGAAGCCGTCGCGCACGTAGGCGACGTCGCGCAGGTAGGTCGTTGCGCCGTTGACGGTGCGCACCGGCAGGTCGTTCAGGCCGGCGAGCTCCTCCGGCGAGCCGTTCATCCGGACGTTGTATTCGGTGTCGCCGAACTTGGCGGTGCCGGAGGGCAGGATCAGGTTCTGCAGGTTGACCGCATTGACCACATCGCTCGGCGAGAGTCCGCGCGCCTGCAACGCCGCCATGTCGAGGTCGACCGACACCAGGCGGCTCTTGCCGCCATAGGGAAACGGCACAGCCACACCGGGAATCGTGATCAGCTGCGGCCGCAGGATGTTGACCGCGGCGTCGAACAGCGACTGCTCGGGCCGCGTCGGGCTCGAGAGGCCGAGCTGGATCACCGGGATGCTCGACGCCGAATACTTGATGACGAGCGGCGGCGTGATCCCCGGCGGCAGCTGCCGCAGCTGCGACTGCTCGACCGCGACCACCTGGGCGATCGCCGTCTGGATGTTGGCCGTCGGCTGGAAAAAGATCTTGATGACCGCAACGCCGGAGAGCGAGACCGACTCGATGTGCTCGATGTCGCTCACCGTCGTCGTCAGGCTGCGCTCGTTCTGCGACGAGATGCGCAGGCCCATCTCCTGCGCCGACAGGCCGTTGTAGTTCCAGATGATCGAGATCACCGGAATGTTGATCTCGGGGAAGATGTCGGTCGCCATCTTCAAAAGCGCGAACGGCGTCGCCAGCACGATCAGCATCGCCATGACGATGAAGGTGTACGGGCGCTTCAGGGCGAGCGAGACGAACGACACGGCAGCGATCTCGGCGGGCGAAGGGGAGATGATACTGATCGCCTCCAAGCCATGTGGGCGGGGCCTCCGCCGGGGGCGGTCACCGGAGCGGCGAACTTTCCGGCGGCGTCCCGGCACCGAGGGTTCCGGCGCCGGCGACGTTCCGGCTCGGCCGACGCCCTCGAACCCGAGGCGACGACGCGCCGCGGGAAGCGACGTCGGGCCCGGCCGCTACCGGGCCGGCGAGGACGCCGCCGAATCGCCGAGGGCCACCGCGGGGGCGCCGCTGGTCTCGTTCCAGCCGCCGCCGAGCGCCTTGTAGAGCGTCACCAGGTTCTGCAGGCGCGAGAGCTGAACCGTGACGCGCGTCTGCTGCGCGCTGTAGAGCGTGCGCTGCGCGTCGAGCACGGCCAGATAGGTGTCGACCCCGCCGCGGAACCGCATATCGGCGAGCCGGTACGACTCGCGGCTCGCGACCTCGAGGTCGTTCTCGGCCTGCAGCTGCTCGGACAGCGTGCCGCGCGCGACCAGGGCGTCGGCGACTTCCCGGAACGCCGTCTGGATCGTCTGCTCGTACGTCGCCACGTAGAGGTTCTTCTGCTGCTTGGCGAGTTCGAGGTTGGCGAGGTTGGCGCCCCCCGCGAAGATCGGGATGCTGATCGTCGGCGAAAAACTCCAGCTGCGAGAACCGCTGTCGAAGAGTTTCGAGAGCTGCACGCTTTCCGTGCCGTAGCTGCCGGTCAGCGAGATGCTCGGGAAGAACGCCGCCCGCGCCGCGCCGATGCTGGCGTTGGCGGCGCGCAGGTTGTGTTCGGCGGCGAGCACGTCGGGCCGGCGCGTCATCAGCTCCGACGGCACGCCGGCGGGCAGGTCTTCGAGCAGGCGTTCGGCGTCGAGCGTCGCGTCCGCGGGCAGGTCGGCCGGGAGCGGCGCGCCGAGCAGCAGCACCAACGCGTTGCGGTCTTGGGCGAGCTGCCGGGTGTAGAGCGCGAGGTTCGCGCGGGCGGTGTCGACCGAGGTCTCGGCCTGCCGCAGCGACACCGCCGTGCCGACGCCGCCCTCCAGGCTCCGCCGCGTCAGGTCGTAGGACGCCTGCTGGCTTTTCAGCGTGTCCTGCGTGACCTGCAGCAGCGCCCGGTCGGCGAGCACGGTCAGGTAGCCGTTCGCGACCTCCGACACCAGCGTGATCACGGTGCTGCGCTGCGTCTCGGCGTAGCCGAAATACTG
>CAZZWY010000190.1:0-2364 GCA_964657785.1 uncultured Acetobacteraceae bacterium | reverse complement strand
GGCGACGTTGATCGCGGCGATGCGGGCATTGCGGTTGTTCGCGAGCGCGATCTCGATCAGGCGCTGCAACGCCGGATCGGTGAAGAAGTCGCGCCAGCCGATCTCGGCGGCGACGCGCGCCACGCTGGGCGCGCTGGCGCCGGCGGCAGGTGCCGTTGCTGCGTCGGGGAAGGTTTCGGCCACCGGCAGCGCGGGCCGCTCGTACGTGGGGTCGAGCGCGCACCCCGCCAGCACGCAGGCGAGGGCGGCCGCGACCGCCGTGCGGGGAAGAAAGGACTCACCCATGGATCGGCTCCGGTTGCGGCGGCGGCGCAGGCGGCGGGCCGGCCGGCTGCGCGCCGTCGCCGGCATCGCCCTTCTTCCGGTCGCTCTTGAAGAGCTTCAGCACGACGACGAAGAACACCGGCACGAAGAAGATCGCGAGCACCGTCGCCGTCAGCATGCCGCCGATCACGCCGGTGCCGATCGCGTTCTGCCCGCCCGAGCCGGCCCCGCTCGAGATCGCGAGCGGCAGGACGCCGAGGATGAAGGCGATCGAGGTCATCAGGATCGGGCGCAGGCGCTGTCGCGCGGCATGGACGGTCGCCTCGATCAGCTCCATGCCCTGGTCGTGGTTCTCCTTCGCGAACTCGACGATCAGGATCGCGTTCTTCGCCGACAGGCCGACCGTCGTCAGCAGGCCGACCTGGAAGAAGACGTCGTTGGAGAGGCCGCGCAACAGCATCGCGAGCACCGCGCCGACGATGCCCAGCGGCACGACGAGCATCACCGCGACCGGGATCGACCAGCTCTCGTACAGCGCCGCGAGGCAAAGGAAGACCGCGATCAGCGAGATCGTGTAGAGCGCCGTCGTCTGGGAACCCGACAGGCGTTCCTCGAACGACAGGCCGGTCCATTCATAGCTGAAGCCCGCCGGCAGCTTCTTGGCCAGCTTCTCCATGATGTCGAGCGTCGCGCCCGTGCTCACGCCCGGGGCCGGCGAGCCGAGGATCTCGACCGAGGGCGAGCCGTTGTAGCGTTCGAGCTTCGGTGATCCGGCGCCCCAGGTCGCATTCGAGAACGACGAGAACGGCACCATCTGGCCGGCGCCGTTGCGCACGTACCAGCTCGTCAGATCCTGCGGCAGCATCCGCGACGTGGCGTCGCCCTGGATGAAGACGCGCTTGACCCGGCCGCGGTCGACGAAGTCGTTGACGTACTGGGAGCCCCACGCCGCCGACAGCGTGTTGTTGATGTCGTCGACCGTGAGACCGAGCGCCTGGGCCTTTTCCCAGTCGATCTTGAAGAGGTATTGCGGCTCGTCGTTGAGGCCGTTCGGCCGCACCTGGGCGAGGCTCTTGTCCTGCGCCGCCAGGCCGAGGATCTGGTTGCGCGCGTTCATCAGCGCCTCGTGGCCCTGGTTCGTCTCGTCGATCAGCTCGAAGTCGAAACCGGTCGCGTTGCCGAGTTCCAGCACCGCCGGCGGCGCGAAGGCGAACGCCTGGGCGTCGTGGATCTGCCCGAAGAAGAAGCCCTGGGCGCGTTTTGCGATGGCCTGGACGCGGTGCTCGGCACCGGACCGCTCGGCCCAGGGCTTCATGCTGACGAACGCGAGGCCCGAACTCTGGCCGCGGCCGCCGAAGCTGAAACCGGCGACGGTGAAGACGCTCTGGACCGAGTCCTTCTCCTTGTCGAGGAAGTAGTTGCGGACCTGGTCGAGCGCCTGGCTGGTGCGCTGGATCGTCGCGCCCGGCGGCGTGTTCACCTGCACGAACATGATGCCCTGGTCCTCGTCCGGCAGGAACGATTGCGGAAGACGCAGGAAGAGCACGCCCATCGCGACGACGATCACCAGAAACACCAGCATCCAGCGCAGCGGGCCGGCGAGCATGCGCTTCACGCCGCCCTCGTACCGGCGGTTGGCGCGGTCGAAGTTCCGGTTGAACACGCCCGCGAAGCCCTTCTTCTTGTGCCCCTGCTGCGGCTTGAGGATCGTCGCGCAGAGCGCCGGCGTGAAGATCAGCGCGGTCATCATCGACAGCACCATCGCCGAGACCATGGTCACCGAGAACTGGCGGTAGATCACGCCGGTCGAGCCGCTGAAGAACGACATCGGCAGGAACACCGCCACCAGCACGAGCACGATGCCGACCAGCGCACCGGTGATCTGGTCCATCGACTTGCGCGTCGCCTCGAGCGGCGACAGGTGCTCCTCGTCCATCACCCGCTCGACGTTCTCGACCACCACGATCGCGTCGTCGACGAGCAGGCCGATCGCGAGCACCATCGCGAACATCGTCAGCACGTTGATCGAGTAGCCGAAGACCGACAGCACGCCGAAGGTGCCGAGCAGCACCACCGGCACCGCGATCGTCGGGATCAGCG
>CAZZWY010000189.1:2418-7611 GCA_964657785.1 uncultured Acetobacteraceae bacterium | reverse complement strand
CGCTGAACCATCCCCAGTCGGCCAGGCGAGCGACGAACGACGCCGTCGGCGCGGGCAGGGTGTGGCTCCAGTCGAGGGCGACGTGGACGATGCCGGCCGAGATGCCGAAGCGCAGCGTCCAGCGCAGGAGGATGCCGAGCGCATGCAGCGAACGCCGCAGGCGCCCCGCCGGCACCCGGCTCGTGAGCCAGTGCATCAGGCGCGCATCGAGCAGGCGCGGCACCCAGATCAGCGCCGCGATCACGAATACCACGGCGAGCCAGAGCAGCACCGGCGCGGCCGCGGCGGCACCGCCGATGTCGCTGGCGCTCACTGCGAAGCGCTGCCGGTCCTGCGGCCACTCGGCGGCGAGGTCGGACCAGAACGACGGCGAGAGGATCGAATCGGTGCGCTCGCCGAGATGCGCCTGGAACTGCGCGCGGCGCAAGGTCGCGAGCTGCGCGGCGAGCTGTTCGCTCTCGATCGAAATCAGCTTGGCGAGCTTGACCTCCGCATCGAGCTGGCTGCGGTTCTTCGCGAGCAGCGCTCGCTGGGCCGCGACGTCCGCGTCTTCCCGGGCCCCGGCCGCCGGGGTGCCGAGCTCGGCGACGCGCGCCTCGATGCCCGCCAGCTGCGGCGCGACCCGGTCCGCGATGTCGGCCGCCTCGGCCTGCGCGGCGAGGACGCCGCTGCGCAGGCGCTGCAGCTCGGCGTCGGTGAGCTTGTCCGGGTCCTTCAGGGCCTGCTGGGTGGTGTCGACCTGCTTGCGCAGCGTGTCGAGGCGGGTATCGGGGTCGTTGTCGGTGGCCTGCGCGACCGCGAGCGAGGTGGCGAAGACGAGGGCGACGCCCGCGAGCAGCGCAGCGACGCGGCGCGGCCATGTGCGCGCGGCCGGCACGGGGGAAGAAGAAGCTGGCATCTGGAACGCCGCCGGCCGGGCGCCGGGGGGGCAGTGGACGATGCCTGGGTTTATACGGCACCCCGCTGAACCTGAACGATCCACTTCTCGCGGAGGCCAGGGCGTCGCTGGGCCCGCAATGGTCGACGTTGCGCCAGCTCTGCCTCGACAGGCGTCTGAGCGGCAACGACGTCCAGGCCTGGATCGCCGCTGCCGTCGCCCAGCTCGGCGAGCACCTCGTCAGCTTCGATCGAGATTTCCGCAAGCTGCTGTCGCGCCATCAGTTCACGCGGCTCCTGCCAGCCTAGCGGCGCGGCCCGCCGCCCGGACTCCGGAGGGCTCGACGCACGTCCTCGACGCGCCCGGCCGCACTTCGTAGACTCGACCCATGCAGCCCACCGACCACTCTTCTGCCGCCCTTGCTCCCACCGGCGGCATCCGGCGTGCCGTCCAGGCCCTGACCCACAGTCTTCGTCTCGAGGCCCGCGACGCCGATCGGGCGTTCGGGCACTCGATCGACATCGGCAGCCGCGCCGTCTTCGGCGGCCACGTCCTGGCGCAGGCGCTGATGGCCGCAGCCCGCACCGTCCGCCCCGAACACGCGCCGCATTCGTTGCACGCCTACTTCATCCGAGCCGGCGACAAGGCGGCGCCGATCGACTACGAGGCGACCCGGGTTCGCGACGGCGCGAGCTTCAGCACGCGGCAGGTGAGTGCGTCGCAGCACGGCCAGGTCATCTTCGACATGGTCGCCTCGTTCCACCGGCCCGAAGACGGCCCGACGCACCAGGCGTCGATGCCGGACGCACCGGCGCCCGAGACGCTGCGCGACGACAGTGCGATCAAGCGCGCCGACCTCGAGCACCTGCCGCCCGGCATGCAGGCCTACGTGCTCGGCGACCGGGCCGTCGAATTCCGCCCCTGCCAGCCGATGAGCTTTCATGCGCCCGAAGCCCGTCCGCCGCGCAACCTCACCTGGTTCCGGGTCGCTGACCGCCTGCCCGACGAGCCGCTGCTGCACCAGGCGCTGCTGGCCTACGCGAGCGATTTCAGCCTGCTCTCCGCGGCGCTGCTGCCGCATGCGATGAGTTTCATCCAGCCGACCGTGCAGGCGATGAGCCTTGACCATGCGCTGTGGTTGCACCGGCCGTTCCGCGTCGACGACTGGCTGCTCTACGACACCGATTCGCCGTCGGCGGCGCAGGCGCGCGGCTTCTGCCGCGGCAGCGTCTTCAGCCGCGACGGCCGGCTCGTCGCCTCCGTCGCGCAGGAAGGGCTCATCCGCAGGACGAGCCCCGTGGCGCGCGGCTAGTGGGGTGTTTCATGCCGTGCGGAACTTAACGAAACCGATGGATTCGCTCGTGAAACACCACACGAGCGTCGGCGTCCGGCATGGCCGGTTGCCTGGATGTGTCCGGCCCTCGGACCTCTGACAGGGCGTCCCCTGCTCGGACCGACGCAGGGCCGGCTGCTCTCAGCTCCTCGCGGATCGACCATCCCGCGCCCTTCCCCGGCGCGACCGGGACGTGACGCGCAGCGTCGAAGTGTCCCCGAACCTCAGGCGAACGTGTTGACGACCGTTCCCGTGCTCGACCCCGACGCGAGCGCCGACGCCTTTTCGCGGGCTTCACGCGCGGCGAGCGAGGCCGCGCTGCCGGCGGCCGGCGTCGAGGCCGCGGTCGACGCCTTCACGGCAGCGGACTGCTGAGCGCTTTGCTGAGCGGCACTGATCTGGGCCTCGATCATCGCGATCTGCGCCGAGATCGAGGCCGCCTGCGCGGCAGCGGTCTTGTCGTGCGACTGCGAGACCTTCGTCAGCTGCTTCTGCAGCGTCACGATTTCCTTTTGCAGGCTGGCGATCTGGCTCGATGCGTTCGAGTTCGTGCTGCCACCCACCGACGAAACTGAGCTCATGGCGTTCCTTCACTGTGCATTTCCCACTTTCGGCGAGCGGGCGAATCGCTGGAGCAGCTTTACATCGCGGCGGGCCCGAGGTCGGCGCCGAGCGGCGGCGGCCGCTGCATGTCGGCGTCGAAGCCGAGCAGCTTGCTCGCGAGTTCGAGCGTGCGCCAGAGCTCGGCCGGCATCTCGAGGATCGCCTGGGGCGTCTTCGCCGCGGCGATCCAGGCTTCGATCTGGCGGTGCTGTTCCGCGCTCAGGAGGTGACGGTCGCGCATTTCGTCGAGGGTCTGCATGGGGCTGGGCCTTGTCGGTTGAACGGCGGCGGCGCGGATCACGGCCGGAGGCGGGCGACGACATCGAGCCCGGCCCCGCCGGGGCGGGGACGGACGACGACGCCTTCGCCCGACGCCGGCACGATGCCCGTCAGCGCGGTGATGTTGACCTGATGCGTGACGACGACGAGCACGCCTGGCCCGCGCCAGCGCGCGAGCGTGTCGAGCGCGCGAGCGGTCTGCGCGGCTTCGCGGCCGCCGTCGTCGAAGAAGGAATTGAAATCGACGTCGTCACGAACGCGGCCCGGGAACGCCAGCTCGGCGGTCTCGTGCGTGCGGCACCACTGAGAGGCGAGCACCTCGCCGACGTCGATGCGGTGGACGCGGAAGCGCTCGCCGAGCCGGCGCGCCTGTGCCTGGCCGGCGGCGTCGAGGTTGCGCTGCGTCTTGCAGTCGCCCAGCCGAAAGCCGGGCGGGTCGCCGATGCCCGGGGCGTCGGCATGCCGCAAGAGCACGACCGCGGGGCCGCGCAGCGCCTCGAATCCTGCGTCCGCCGGTTCGGCCGCCCGTGCCGCCGCCGCGACGCCGGCGAGCGCGAGCGCGCCGACGAGCAGGCGCCGTCGCCCGGCCTGGCTGGCACGCGCCGTCACCATCCTTCGCTGCCCGGCTCGCCCTTGAACGGGCCGGTGAGCTCAGAGGTGATCCAGCCGCCGTAGAAGCCGCCCGGCTGCGGCCGGACGAGGTCGCCGTCGACGCGGCATTCGAGCGCTGCCGGATAAAACGCGATGCACTCGGCGAGCGCCTCGGCGCCGGCGAGCGGTTCGGGATAGCTCCAGCCGACGGCGGTCAGTCGCCGCTCGGCGTCGACGAGGCTCCAGTAGCGGGCCGGGCCCTTCCATTCGCAGAACGACGAGCCGCCGGCGGGAACGAGCAACCGCGCCGCGACGTCGGACCTCGGCAGGTAGAAGCTCGGCGGATGCGCCGTCTCCAGCACCCGCACCGCGCGCCGGGTGCGCGCCACCTCGATCCCGCCCCAGCGGATCACGACTTCGCGCGTGTCGGGGGCGAGCCGTGGCGGGCGCGGGAAGTCCCAGACGGAGCTCTGCCCGGGGCCCGGCGTGACGGCGAACGGCGGGCGCTTGTCGCCCCGCCACTGCCAGTGATCGCGCGCGGCGCGGAGCCAGTCGGGGGGATGCTTCATGCAGCGACGATACCGCGACTCGCCGCTGAGCCGAGCCGCTGCGCGCATCCCCATGAAGGGTCTCAAGCTCTGTCAGACGAACCCCAGGACCCGCTGGCTCGCGTCCCAGTTGTGCAGATTCGGCAGTACCGTCAGCAGATCGGTGTCGCTGAGGCCGAACCAGCGGCCCATCGTGGCGGCGTATTGGTCGACCGAGGTCGTCGGCACGAGGCGGCCCTGGCCGACGTCGTCGGGGCCGTTGTTCGCGACGGCCGGCGCCGTGCCGTAGCAGCGGCCGCCGGCGACCGCGCCGCCGAGGACGAAGTGCATGCTGCCCCAGCCGTGGTCGGAGCCGTCGCTGCCGGTGGCGGTGCGACCGAAGTCGGAGGCGGTGAAGGCCGTCACCTGGTTCGCGACGCCGAGTTCGACCGTCGCCTGATGGAACGCGCTCATCGCGTCGGCGACCTTGCTCAGCAAGCCGGGGTGGATCTGGTTCAGGGCGCTGTGGTTGTCGAATCCGCCGAGCGAGACGAAGAACACCTGGCGCTTCGCGCCGAGGGCGTCGGCGTTCGAGATCATCCGGGCGACGAGCTTGAGCTGGTCGGCCAGGGCGTTGCCGGTCGGAAACGGCGTCGTGATCGGACGGGCCGCGGCGAGCGCCGTGCCGAGCTGGCTGCCGGCGGCGAGCGAGCGCGCCATGACCCGGTTGTATTCGCTCTCGAAGACATCGGTGCGCGTGGCGGTGACCATCGCCTTCAGCGCCGCCGAGCACGCCGCCGAACCGAACAGCGGGCTCTGCGCGGCATTGAGCGCGACCGGGCCGCTCGGCGTCACCTGGTATTGCACGGCGGTCTTCCCCGACAGGAACACCGCGTTGCCCGACACGTTGACGCAGGTGAAGGTCGCCGTGCCATTGCCCGCGGCGTAGAGGTCGCCCATGCGGCCGCCCCAGCCGGACGCCG
>CAZZWY010000189.1:0-2408 GCA_964657785.1 uncultured Acetobacteraceae bacterium | reverse complement strand
GCGCACGACTGCCAGATCGACTGCTGGTCGTTGTGCGAGAAGAGCTTCGGCGGCAGCGGCACCGAAGCGTTTGCGTACTGCTGCTTCGTCGTCGGCACCACCAGCGTGCCGACGTTCAGCATCACGCCCAGCCGGTTGGCGTCGAACAACGGCTTGAGCGGCGCGAGTTCCGGCGCGAGCGCGTACTGGCGGCCGCTCGGCAGCCCGGTCGCCGCGAGCGCGGTGGCGGCGAGGTTCGCCTGGGGGTAGGCGAGTTGCGGCCGCATCGCCTGGTAGGCGGCGTAGTTGGCGTCGTCGTACGGGATCAGCGTGTTGGCGCAGTCGTTGCCGCCGTAGAGGAAGAGACAGACGAGCGCCTTGTAGTCGCTGGCCGTGGCAGCGGCCGCCTCGCCCATCGCGGCGAGGTTGAGCGCCCACGGGGTCGCGACGCCGGCGACCGAGAGCGCGCCGGCGCGTTGCAGGAAGGCGCGTCGCGACGCGGTCAGGGACATGGGAATGGACACAAGGAACGCCTCATTTCTGGGCCAGGAATTCGGGCGCTGCGAGCACGAGGACGAGCGCGGCGCGGACCCGATTCAGCCGGGCCGCATCGGTGCCGCTCGGCAGCGTCTGCAGTGCGGTGACGAGCGCGCTCGACGTGGCGGCGGCGAGCCGTCCGGCCGCGAGCAGGAGGTCGATCTCGGCGAGCAGCGCGCCGGCGTCGTCGGCGAGCGCGGTGAGCGCGGTGTAGTCGGGCGTCACGTCGCCGATGCCCTGGCCGGCGACCACCCGCTGCAGGTAGTTCAGGTAGCCGACGACCGACGACTCGTTGGCGAGCTGGAACTCCGGCGCGACCAGCGAGGCGGTGTCGAACGCGGTGTTCGGTGGCACGTAGCCGGGCCGGAAGAAGTTGAAGACCGACGCCGAGCGGAGCGGGCTCTGGCCGAGCCGGCTGCCCGGGTCGGAGGTATTGCCGATCGCCCAGGCATTGCTCGGCGACGACACGGCGCTGGCGCGCGCCCAGGCCGCGAGGCGCAGGATCGGCTCGCGCAGCTTGCCGTAGCCGCTCGCCCGGCTCGCCGCCGCGCTGCGTGCCTCGCTGTCGAGCAGTACCGCCTTGATCACCGCCTTCAGGTCGCCGCGCGTGCCGCTGCCGTTGTCGGCGAAGACGGCCGCGACCCGCCCGACGTAGCCGCTCGTCGGGTTGCTGGTGACCAGCCGCTGGATCAGCTGGCGGCTGAAGAACGGCGCCACGTTCGGATGCGCGAAGATCGCGTCGAGCGCCTGCGTGAGGGCGGTCGTCGCGTCGACGCCGGCGGCGATCGTCGTGCCGAGGAAGGTCTTCGCGCCCGTCTCGTAGCGGCTCGCGACCTGCGCCAGCGGCCGGCGCAGGTAGTCCGGTGCGGCCGAGGCGACGGCGTAGGTCTGGCCGGCGAGATCGAAGTCCCAGCCGGTGAAGACACGCGCCAGGCCGGTCACGTCGGCCTGGCCGTAGGTGTCGGTCGGGTTGCCGTCGACGAGCGTCGGCGTGCCGTCGGCGGCGAGCTGCACCAGGCCGATCGTGAACAGCTGCATCAGCTCGCGGGCATAGTTCTCGTCGGGCAGGGCGCCGGTCCGTGCGTTCGCCTTGACGCTGCCGCGGTAAGTCAGGAACTGGCTCATCGGCGCGGAAAGCGACACCTGCTGCAGCAAGGTACGGTGGTTGCCGAACGCGTTCGCTTCGAGGAGATCGAGATAGACCGCGGCCGAGAACTGGCGCCAGCCGCCACCGATCAGGCCGTCGATGCCGACGACGAAGATCTCCGAGAGCGCGAGCGTGATGCGTTGCCGCAGCGTGTCCGGCGACGCGAGCAGCTTCTGCCACGTGACGGCGTCGAAGCCGGCCTGATCGTTCTGGTGCGAAATGTCGTTGTAGCCCCCGGCGACGAGCGCGTCCCAGCGCGTCGGCGACGCCGGCAGCGCGAACTGCTCGTCGAGCCAGCCGGCGTAGCCGAGCGCCTGCACCCGGGCGATCTGCGGGCGGTCCGCGCCCATCGACGCCTGCACGAGGAAGCGCGCCGCTTCGGCGTCGGTGGGCGGCAGCGAGGCGGGGGCCGCTGGGGCCGGCGCGGGGGTCTCGCCCGAACCGCCGCTGCCGCCGCCACCGCCGCACGCCGCGAGGCTCGCGGCCAGCGCGAGCGCCGCCGCGGTGGCCAGGGGCGCTTCGGGTGGGGGCGAAGCGCGGTCGAGCGCGTTCGGTCGGATCGCGGGGGCGAGGGGTGGGCCCGACATGGGTGTGTCCTGGGGATCGAGGGTCGGACGGAAGACGAGGGTCGTCCGGCGGCGCGGCCGGTCGCACCCGTCGCGCCACGCGGCGATCCGTCATTCAAAGGATAAGCGCCGGCCTCGGCGACGAAGCCGGGAAATCCATGCCAAAGCGCTTGCAGATC
>CAZZWY010000188.1:0-7617 GCA_964657785.1 uncultured Acetobacteraceae bacterium | reverse complement strand
CTCGTCGATGGCGCGGCCGCGTTCGTCTGCGGCGGGGTCGCGGCGCGTGCGGTCGCCATCGTCGCGCCGCTGCCGGCCTCCGCGCCGGTGGTGGCAGGGGCCAAGCCGCCGGCCAGCAGCGCCGCTGCCGCATCGGCTCCCGCACTGCCCCCGCCCCCGGAGCCGGGCTTCCTCGGCTCGATGCTCGACGACAACCCGATCGCGCTCGGCATCGGGGCGCTGGCGATCCTCGGCATCGCCGGCTTCGCCGCCTACAAGTTCGGCAAGCGCGGCAAGACCGACAGTGGCGAGACCTCGTTCCTCGAGAGCCGTCTGCAGCCCGACTCCTTCTTCGGCGCGAGCGGCGGCCAGCGGATCGACACGCGGGACGCCGGCGGGGCGTCGTCGTCGATGAGCTATTCGCTGAGCCAGCTCGATGCGATCGGCGACGTCGACCCGGTCGCCGAGGCCGACGTCTACCTCGCGTACGGTCGCGACCTGCAGGCCGAGGAAATCCTCAAGGAGGCGATGCGCAGCAACCCGGACCGGATGTCGATCCGGACCAAGCTGCTCGAGGTCTACGCCAAGCGCCGCGACACCAAGGGCTTCGAGCTGCTCGCGACGCAGCTCTTCGCGATGACGAAGGGCGACGGCGAGGACTGGGCCCGGGCACAGGAGCTCGGTCAGCAACTCGACCCCGACAATCCGCTCTACCGCCCCGGCGGCACACCGCTGCTGAGCCAGGGCAGCGGCGGCCAGGTGATCGAGCCGCTCGGCGCCAGCACGATGCCGCAGTCGGTGCTGCCATCGCCGTCGCAATTCGGTGCCACGCAGGCGCCCGACAGCGGCCTGATGGACCTCGACCTGGACCTCGGTGACCCGGAGGCGGGCGTGCCGACGGCGCCTTCGCCGCTCGAAGCCACCCAGGCGTTCAACCCCGAACCGCATCCGCCCGCCGGCGGCCGCCTTCAGGACGACAACGCGATGTCGCTCGACTTCACGCTGCCGGATCTCGGCGTGCCCGATGCGCCGCCGCCGCCACCTCCACCGCCGGCAAGCCCGTCGCCGGCCCGGCGCGCCGACGAGCCGATGGCGTTCGATCTCTCCGACATTTCGCTCGATCTCGACCTGCCGTCGCAGGGGGCACCCGCGCTACCTGCGCCGCCCAGCGGTCCGGGCGCCCTGAATCCGTCGCCGGCGGACGCTGGCGGTGTCGACGACGATGATCCGCTCGCCCGCAAGCTCGAGCTCGCGGAGGAATTCCGCCAGATCGGCGATGCCGACGGCGCCCGCGACCTCCTCAACGAGGTGATCGCGAACGCGACCGGTGCCGTCAAGATCAGGGCCCAGGGAATGCTCGCTGAACTGGGGTGATCGCGGGCAGCGAACGAACATGCGCGGGAGCGGCGCGGCGACCTCGAGGTTGCCGCAGCGAGCGTCGTCCCTGGCCTTCGGCTGCGCGGCGCTGCGGTCCCCGGGCCGACCGTGAGGGTCGCGCTCGGTGTCGCCTACCGGGGCCAGGCCTATCGGGGTTGGCAGAGCCAGCCGGGCGGCGCGACGATCCAGGACCGGCTCGAACACGCGCTCGCGCAGTTCGTCGGCCACCCGGTGCGCGTGCATTGTGCGGGCCGCACGGATGCCGGCGTCCACGCGCTGAATCAGGTCGTCCACCTCGACACCGTGGTGGTCCGCGAGGCCGGGTCGTGGGTGCGGGGCACCAACCGTCACCTGCCGGCCGACATCGCCGTGCAATGGGCGCGGCCGGTCCCGGAGACCTTCCACGTCCGCTATAGCGCCCACGGCCGACGCTACGCGTACGTGCTGCTCGAGAGCCCGGTGCGCCCGGCGGTGGAGGCCGGCTCGGTCGGCTGGACGTTTCGCCCGCTGTCGGCAGAGCGCATGGAGGCGGCGGCGGACGTGCTGCTGGGCGAGCACGATTTCAGCGCGTTCCGCTCCTCGGAATGCCAGGCCGCGTCGCCGGTCAAGACCCTGCGGGCGATCACGTTGCAGCGCCGCGGCGCGTATTGGCGCTTCGGCTTCGACGCGAATGCGTTCCTGCACCACATGGTCCGCAACCTGATGGGCAGCCTGATCGCGGTCGGCAGCGGCCGGCGGGATGCCGCCTGGCTGGCGCAGGTGCTGTCGACCGGCCGGCGCGAACTCGCCGCGCCGACCTTCGCGGCCGACGGTCTCTACTTCGTCGGCCCATACTACGACCCGGCCGACGCCATCCCCGGCGAGCCGCCCGGCCTGGACTGGCTGCCCTGACGTTCTCGAAGCGGGGCAGCGCCAGGTCACCGAACCCGTTGTACGCCTCATGAAACCGATCTCCCGACGCACCCGGATCAAGATCTGCGGGCTGACCCGAGAGGCCGACGTCGACGCCGCCGTGGCCGCCGGCGCCGACGCGATCGGCCTCGTCTTCTACGCCGCGAGCCCGCGCTGCGTGGATCTCGTGCGGGCGCAGCGCCTCGCCCGCCGGCTGCCGCCTTTCGTGACGCCGGTCGGCCTCTTCGTCAATGCCCCGGCACGGCAGGTCGCGGAGGCGCTCGACGCCATTCCGCAGCTGCTGCTGCAGTTCCATGGCGACGAGACGCCGGCACAGTGCCGCGCCGCGGGCCGTCCGTACCTGCGGGCGGCTCGCATGACGGCGGGGTTCGATTTGTTAGACTTCGCCGCTCTGTTCCATGACGCCCAGGCGCTCTTGCTCGACGCCCACGTCGACGGTTACGGTGGCGCAGGAAAGGTCTTCGATTGGTCGCTCATTCCCGCGGACGTTCCCCGTCCGGTCGTTTTGTCTGGTGGGTTGCATGCCGCAAATGTGATTGCTGGCATCGAGCACGTCCGGCCGTGGGCCGTTGACGTCAGCTCCGGCGTCGAGTCTGCCAAGGGCGTCAAGGACGCCGCGGCGATGCGCCGGTTTTGCGATGCAGTCAAGGATGCCGATGCGCGTCTGGCTGCGTCGGCACCCTGATCAGAAGGCGGGACCATTTCGATGAGCACGTACCAGCAACCCGACGCCAGCGGCCATTTCGGTCCGTACGGCGGCAGCTTCGTCGCCGAAACCCTCGTGCATGCGCTCGACGAATTGAAGGCGAGCTACGCCGAGGCCCTCGCCGACCCGGCGTTCCTCGCCGAATTCCGGTACGAATTGAAGCACTTCGTCGGCCGGCCGAGCCCGATCTATCACGCCGAGCGCCTGAGCCGTGAGCTCGGCGGTGCGCAGATCCACCTGAAGCGCGAGGACTTGAACCACACCGGCGCCCACAAGGTCAACAACACCATCGGCCAGGCGATGCTCGCGCGCCGGATGGGCAAGCCGCGCGTGATCGCGGAAACAGGCGCCGGCCAGCACGGCGTCGCGACCGCGACCATCTGCGCCCGCTATGGCCTCGAATGCGTCGTCTACATGGGCAGCGAGGACGTGAAGCGCCAGTCGCCCAACGTCTACCGCATGCACTTGCTCGGCGCGAGCGTCGTGCCGGTCGAGAGCGGCTCGAAGACGCTCAAGGATGCGCTCAACGAGGCGCTGCGCGACTGGGTGACGAATGTCGAGAACACCTTCTACATCATCGGCACCGTCGCCGGGCCGCACCCCTATCCGACGATGGTGCGCGACTTCCAGCGCGTGATCGGCGACGAGTGCCTGGTGCAGATGCCCGAGATGATCGGCCGCCAGCCCGATGCGGTGATCGCCTGCGTCGGGGGCGGCAGCAACGCGATGGGCATCTTCTATCCCTACATCGACCACGCGGCGACGCGGCTGATCGGCGTCGAGGCCGCCGGGCAGGGCCTGGCCACCGGCAAGCATGCGGCGTCGCTGAGCGCCGGTTCGCCCGGGGTGCTGCACGGCAACCGGACCTACCTGCTGCAGAACGAGCACGGCCAGATCACCGAGACCCACTCGATTTCCGCCGGGCTCGACTATCCCGGCGTCGGCCCCGAGCACGCCTACCTGAAGGACATCGGCCGGGCCGAGTACGTCGGCGTGACCGACGACGACGCGCTGGCCGCGTTCCACCGGCTGTGCCGCACCGAAGGCATCATCCCGGCGCTCGAGTCGGCCCATGCCGTCGCCCACGCGATGCGGATCGCACCGACGATGCGCACCGATCAGCACCTGCTCGTGAACCTTTCCGGGCGCGGCGACAAGGACATCGGCACCGTCGCCGATCTCTCCGGCACGCGGGTCCACGACCGGCCCTCCCTCGCCGGCGAGACGGTCAAGGGCGCGGACACGATCTCGCGGGTGATGGCATGAACACGACCGTGAGCCGGATCGCCGGGACGTTCGCCGCTCTGCAGCGAAGCGGCCGCAAGGCGCTGATCCCGTTCATCACGGCCGGCGATCCGTTCGCCGACGCCACGATCGAGATCATGCAGGCGCTGGCCCACGCCGGTGCCGACGTGATCGAACTCGGCGTGCCGTTCTCCGATCCGATGGCCGACGGCCCGGTGATCCAGAAAGCCGGCGAGCGCGCGCTGGCCCGCGGCATCGGGCTGCCGCAGGTGCTGGCCTACGTGCGCGGGTTCCGCGAGACCGACGACCGAACCCCCGTCGTGCTGATGGGCTATGCGAACCCGATCGAACGCTACGGCGTCGACCGCTTCGTCGCCGACGCGAAGGCGGCCGGGGTCGACGGCGTCCTCGTCGTGGACTACCCGCCGGAAGAGTGCGAAGCGTTCGCAGGCAAGCTGCAGTCGGCCGGGCTCGATCCGATCTTCCTGCTCGCACCGACCTCGAGCGACGCCCGCATCGCGAACGTCGGCCGGATCGCGAGCGGCTACGTCTACTACGTGTCGCTCAAGGGCGTGACCGGCGCCGGGCACTTCGACATCGACGGCGTCGCCACGATGATTCCGCGCATTCGCCGGCATGTCGCGCTGCCGGTCGGTGTCGGCTTCGGCATCCGCGATGCGCGCACGGCGCAGGCGGTGGCGGCGGTGGCGGATGCGGTCGTGATCGGCACAGCCCTCGTCCAGTTGCTGGAAACGCAGACGCGCGGGAATGCCCCACCGGCGGCCGGCCGGTTCATTGCCGAGATCCGCGCCGCGCTCGATTCGTGAGTGATAACGAAATCTTTCGAAGGAACGCCCATGAGCTGGTTGGAAAAACTGCTGCCGCCGAAGATCCAGCCGAACGAGCGCAGCGAGCGACGCACGGTACCCGAGGGTCTCTGGATCAAGTGCCCGGCCTGCGAGACGGTGCTGTACAAGGCCGACCTGGAGCAGAACATCAACGTCTGCCCGAAATGCGCCCACCATCACCGGATCGGCGCGCGGACGAGGCTCGATGCTTTCCTCGACGCCGAGGGCCGCTTCGAGATCGGACAGGAAGTGCTGCCGGTCGACGCACTCAAGTTCAAGGACAGCAAGAAGTACACCGAACGCCTGAAGGATGCGCTGGAACATACCGGTGAGACCGACGCGCTCGTCGTCATGGGTGGCGCGATTCACAGCGTTCCGGTTGTCGCGGCGTGCTTCGAGTTCGAGTTCATGGGCGGCTCGATGGGCTCGGTGGTCGGCGAGCGCTTCGTGCGCGGCGTCGAGACCGCGATCGAACAGAAGACGCCGTTCATCAGCTTCACCGCGACTGGCGGCGCGCGCATGCAGGAGGGACTGCTGAGCCTGTTGCAGATGGCCAAGACCAACGCCGCGCTGACCCATCTCGCCAAGGCACGGCTGCCGTTCATCAGTGTCCTGACCGACCCGACCATGGGCGGCGTCTCGGCGAGCTTCGCGTTCGTCGGGGACGTCGTCATCGCCGAGCCGCAGGCGCTGATCGGGTTCGCCGGACCGCGGGTGATCGAGAACACCGTGCGCGAGAAGCTCCCCGAAGGCTTCCAGCGCGCCGAATTCCTGCTCAAGACCGGCGCAATCGACATGATCGTCGACCGCCGCGAACTGCGCGGCAGGATCGCGCGGCAGATCGCCATGCTGCAGCGCCAGAGCGCCGACGCGATCGTGTAGCGGGCAGCCTCTCGCTCTGCCGACGCGGCACCTGGGCGGCTTCGGCCGCTTTTTGATTTCCGAGTGTCTGACATGAACGATTCCCACCCTGGCCTGCCGACCACGCTCGCCGGCTGGCTGGCCCGCTGCGAACGCCTGCACCCGAAGTCGATCGACATGACGCTCGACCGGAGCCTGCGCGTGCGCGAACGACTCGGGCTCGAATTCAGCGTGCCGGTGATCGCCGTGGCGGGCACCAACGGCAAGGGATCGACCTGCGCCATGCTCGAGGCGATCGCGCTGGCCGCGGGGTACAGGGTCGGGCTCTACTCGAAGCCGCACCTGGTGCATTTCGAGGAACGCTGCCGCATCGACGGGCGCACGGTGGCCGAGGCGGACTTGCTGCCGCACTTCGAGGCGGTCGAGGCCGCGCGCGGCGACATCGGTCTGACCTATTTCGAGTTCACCACCTTCGCGATCGCGCGGCTCCTGTCGCAATCGCCCCTCGACCTGGTGATCCTCGAAGTCGGGCTCGGCGGCCGGCTCGACGCCGTCAATGCGATCGACAGCGATTGCGCGGTCATCACGAGCATCGACATCGACCACACCGAGTACCTCGGATCGACGCGCGAGGCGATCGGCTTCGAGAAGGCGGGAATCATGCGCGCCGGCCGGCCGGTCATCGCCAGCGACCCGGTGCTGCCGCAGAGCGTCGTCGACCATGCACAGGCCATCGGTGCGGACCTGTGGCGCTTCGGCCGCGACTTCAACTACGCCGGCGATCGCCAGCAATGGAACTGGGCCGGGCGGGAGAAGCGGTTCAACGGCCTCGCCTATCCGGCGTTGCGCGGCGCGAATCAGCTGCTCAACGCCTCCGGCGCGCTCGCCGTGTTCGAGGCCTTGCGCAGCCGCCTGCCGATCACGGCGCAGGCAGTGCGCAGCGGTCTCGCGCTCGTCGACCTGCCGGGTCGGTTCCAGATCGTGGCCGGCCAGCCGACCCTCGTGCTCGACGTCGCGCACAACCCGCACGCCGTGGCCGCACTCGCCCAGAACCTCGACCAGATGGGGTTCTTTCCGCGGACGCACGCGGTCTTCGGGGCGATGCGCGACAAGGACCTCGCAGCGATCTTCGCCCGGCTCGCGCCGCTCGTCGACGCCTGGCATCTGACCGACCTGCCGGTGCCGCGCGCGGCGACCGCGCTCGAGCTCGCCCAGGCGCATGCCGCGCTGGCGCCGGCGGGGCCCGGGCCGGTCACCGTGGACTGCCATGCGACGCCGGCGCAGGCACTCGGCGCGGCCCTCGCGGCCGCGGAGGCGGCTGATAGAATCGTCGTCTTCGGATCGTTCCAGACGGTGGGCGGCGTCCTCGCCTCGGGGCTTCCCCGGCTGAGCGGCAAGCACGCTCTTTGACGTCGCGGCGGCCGTGCAGGGCGCAGCGATGCGGCGCCGGCCGCTCGGTGCGTCGTCCGCGGGCCGTGGCCCCCGGCGGACTCGCTTTCCCTTCCCAGTTCCCCGTTCCCCGTTCCCTGGAACACCTCGCATGGGTTTGTCGTCGTTTTTCAAGCGTCCTGCGGCTGCGGCTTCTGCCGGCGGCCCGCCGGACGACGTGCAGCAGGCCCGGACGCGGGCGCGGCAGCGGTTGATCGGCGCGGTCGTCCTGCTCGGCATCGGCATCATCGGCTTTCCGTT
>CAZZWY010000187.1:0-7625 GCA_964657785.1 uncultured Acetobacteraceae bacterium | reverse complement strand
CAGACTTGAGCGACTGAACCCGGCGGCGGCACGGCCCAGGTCGTCGCCGATTCGCGCGAGATCATCGCCAACCCCGGCATCTCGATCGTCGTCGAGCTGATCGGCGGCTGCGGCGTCGCGCGCGAGCTCGTGCTGGAGGCGATTGCCGCGGGCAAGCACGTCGTCACGGCGAACAAGGCGCTGCTGGCGGTCCACGGCACCGAGATCTTCGCCGCGGCGAGCGAGCGCGGCGTGATGGTGGCGTTCGAGGCCGCCGTCGCCGGCGGCATTCCGATCATCAAGGCATTGCGGGAGGGCCTGACCGCCAACCGCATCGAATGGATCGCCGGCATCATCAACGGCACGACCAACTTCATCCTCTCGGAGATGCGCGACAAGGGCCTCGACTTCGGCGTCGTGCTGAAAGAGGCGCAGCGGCTCGGTTACGCCGAGGCCGACCCGACTTTCGACATCGAAGGTGTCGACGCCGCGCACAAGGCGACGATCATGAGCGCCATCGCCTTCGGCATCCCGGTGCAGTTCGAGAAGGCGCACGTCGAAGGCATCGCGTCGCTGAGCGCCGTCGACATCCGTTACGCCGAGCAGCTCGGCTACCGCATCAAGCTGCTGGGCATCACGAAGCGCCGCGCGGATGCCGGCGAGGGCATCGAGCTGCGCGTGCACCCGACGCTGGTGCCGGCGAAGCGGCTGATCGCGAACGTCGAGGGCGCGATGAACGCGGTGGTCGTGCACGGCGACGCGGTCGGCACGACGCTCTACTACGGCAAGGGCGCGGGGGCCGAGCCGACCGCCTCGGCGGTCATCGCCGACCTGGTCGACATCACCCGCCTGCACACCGCCGACCCGGACCACCGCGTGCCGCACCTCGCTTTCCAGCCCGGCGCGATGAGCGATACGCGCATCCTGCCGATGGCCGAGGTCGTCACCGCCTTCTACCTGCGTCTGCAGGTGGCCGACCAGGCCGGCGTGCTGGCGCGCATCACCGCGATCCTGGCCGAGCGCGACATCTCGATCGACGCGCTGCTGCAGCGCGAATCCGCCGAAGGCGAGGCGCAGACCGACGTCATCATCCTGACGCATGCGACGGTCGAAGGCCGGATGAACGACGCGATCGCGCAGATGCAGGCGTTGCCGACGGTGCTGGCGCCGATCGTCCGGATCCGCAAGGAAGAACTGAGCTGACGCATGACGGCTGCAACCGAAGCGATGCTCGGCGTGTCGAGTCGATATCCTTGCCACACCGTTCCTCGACAGTTGAAGCCGTCGCTCGGTGCCACGGCACGTCCCGCAGCGGCAAAGCGTCTCCTGGTCTCCTCGAACTCCACCGAAGCTGCGCCAAAATGAGCGTGGACTCCAGGCTCCGACTTCCCGTGAACTACCTCAGCACCCGCGGCGACACCGCCCCGCGCCGCTTCTGCGACATCCTGCTCGAAGGCCTTGCGCCGGATGGTGGTCTCTACCTGCCTGCCCGCTATCCGAAGGTCGACGCGGCCACCCTGGCGCACTGGCGGCAGCTGCCGTACCCCGACCTCGCCTTCGAGATCCTCTCGCTCTACATCGACGACATCCCCGCCGCCGACCTGCGGGCGCTGACCGCGAAAACGTACACCGCGGAGATCTTCGGCAGCGCGCAGATCGTGCCGCTGCGGCCCCTGGAGCCGGGCGTCTTCCTGGAGGCGCTCTCGAACGGCCCGACGCTCGCCTTCAAGGACATGGCGATGCAGCTCCTCGGCAACCTGTTCGAGTACGAGCTCGGGCGCCGGGGGCAGGTGCTCAACATCCTCGGGGCGACCTCGGGCGACACCGGCAGCGCCGCCGAATACGCGATGCGCGGCAAGCAGGGCGTCTCGGTCTTCATGCTCTCGCCGCGCGGCCGGATGAGCCCGTTCCAGCAGGCGCAGATGTTCAGCCTGCAGGACGCCAACATCCACAACCTCGTGATCGACGGCGTCTTCGACGACTGCCAGGACATCGTCAAGGCGGTCTCCAACGACCTGGCGTTCAAGCGCCTTCATCACATCGGCACCGTCAACTCGATCAACTGGGCGCGCCTGCTGGCGCAGGTGGTGTACTACTTCGCCGGCTGGTTCCAGGCCAGCACGCGTGACGACGACACGGTCGACTTCGCCGTGCCCTCGGGCAATTTCGGCAACATCTGCGCCGGCCACGTGGCGCGCATGATGGGCCTGCCGATCGGGCAACTGGTGCTGGCGACGAACGAGAACAACGTGCTCGACGAATTCTTCCGCACCGGCACCTACCGGGTCCGCGGCGCCGCCGAGACGCACGAGACCTCGAGCCCGTCGATGGACATCTCGAAGGCCTCAAATTTCGAGCGTTTCGTGTTCGACCTCGTCGGCCGCGACGCGGACCGCACCCTGGCCCTCTTCGCCACCGAACTCGGCCGCCGCGGCGCCTTCAGCGTCACGTCGGAGGAATTCGACCGCAGCGGCCGCTTCGGCTTCGTCTCCGGCGCGAGCACCCACGCCGAGCGGCTGGCGACGATCCGGGAGGTCTACCGGCGTCACGCGACCGTCATCGACACCCACACCGCCGACGGCCTGAAGGTCGCTCGCGAGCACCTGCGTCCGGGCGTGCCGATGGTGGTGCTGGAAACCGCGCTGCCCGCGAAGTTCGCCGAAACCATCGTCGAGGCGATCGGCCTCGAACCCGACCGGCCGGCGGCGATGCGCGGCATCGAGGCGCTGCCGAAGCGCTTCACGGCGCTGCCCGCCGAGGTCGGTGCCGTCCAGGCGTTCGTTGCCGCGCATGCGAGGGCGGCAGCGTGACGGTGCCGCCGCGGCCGACGATGCTGACCCTCGACGAGGCGCTCGGCCGGCTGCTCGCGGCCGTGCAGCCGCTCCCCGCGACGCAGGTCGAGTCGCTCTCCACGTTCGACGCGCTCGGCCGCGTCCTCGCCGCCGACCTCGTCTCGACGCTCGACGTGCCGCCCGCCGACAACAGCGCGATGGACGGCTACGCGCTGCGCTCGGCCGACGTGCCGGTCGTGGGCACGGTCCTGCTGGTCAGCCAGCGCATTCCGGCCGGCAGCGTCGGCGCGCCGCTGCAGCCGGCGACGGCCGCGCGCATCTTCACCGGCGCGCAGACACCGGCCGGCGCCGATGCGGTCGTCATGCAGGAGCAATGCGAGGCGCTGGAAGGCGGCCGCGTGCGGATCGGCATCGTGCCGGCACCCGACCTCGCCATCCGCCGCCGCGGCGAGGACGTGACGCGTGGCGCGACCGTGCTCGCCGCCGGCATGCGCCTGACGCCCGCCGAGCTCGGCCTCGCCGCGACGGTCGGCGCGGCGGCGCTGCCGGTGATGCGCCGCCCGCGCGTCGCCCTCTTCTCGACCGGCGACGAGCTCGCGCTGCCCGGCGAGCCGCTCAAGCCCGGCGCGATCTACAACTCGAACCGCTACACGCTGCGGGCGCTGATCCAGACGTTCGGCGGCGAGTGCACCGACCTCGGCATCGTCCCCGACCGCCTCGACGCGACCCGGGACGCGCTGCGCCGCGCGTCCGAACACTGCGACCTGATCGTCACCTCGGGCGGCGTCTCGGTCGGCGAGGAAGACCACCTCAAGGCCGCGGTCGTGGCCGAGGGCCGGCTCGACCTTTGGCAGATCGCCATCAAGCCCGGCAAGCCGCTCGCGTTCGGCGAGGTGCGGCGGGCGGACGGGACCAGCGCCTGGATCGTCGGCCTGCCCGGCAACCCGGTCTCGAGCTTCATCACGTTCCTGCTGATGGTGCGCCCCTTGCTGCTGCGGCTGCAGGGCGCGACGAAGTTGGCCCCGCCGCGCAGCCGCCAGCGCGCCGATTTCGGCTGGCCGCGCCCGGACCGTCGGCGCGAGTTCCTGCGGGTGCGCCGCAATGCCGCGGGCGGCCTCGATCTGTTCCCGAACCAGGGGTCGGGCGTGCTGACGTCGGCGGTCTGGGGCGACGGTGTCGTCGACGCGGCGCCCGGCAGCGCCATCCGCGCGGGTGACGCGGTCGATTTCATCTCGTTCGCGGAGTGGTTCGCGTGAAGGTCGCGGTTCGTTATTTCGCGTCGATCCGCGAGGCGCTCGGCGAAGGTGAGCAGGTCGAGGTGGCCGCGGGCGACAGCGTTGGCTCTGTCCGCGATGCGCTGATCGCACGTGGCGGCGCGCATGCGGAGGTGCTTGCCCGCGGCCGGAGCCTGCGCTGCGCCCGGAACCTGACCCTCGCCGACGAAGCCGAGCCGCTCGCCGACGGTGACGAGCTGGCGTTCTTTCCCCCGGTGACGGGCGGCTGATGCAAGCACCCCGCGTTCGCGTCCAGACCGAGGATTTCGATCTCGGGGCCGAGGTCTCGGCGCTGCGAGCGGGTGACGCCGGCGTCGGCGCGGTCGCGGCCTTCGTCGGCACCGTGCGCGACCGCAACGACGGCCGCGACGTCGGCGCGATGGAGCTCGAGCACTATCCCGGCATGACCGAGCGGTCGATCGAGGCGATGATCGACGCGGCGATCGCCCGGTTCGGGATTCACGGCGCCCGCGTGATCCACCGCGTCGGCGTGCTCGCGCCGCAGGCGCAGATCATGATGGTGGCGGTCGCGTCCGCGCATCGGGGTGCGGCCTTCCAGGCGTGCGAATTCCTGATGGACTACCTGAAGACGCAGGCGCCGTTCTGGAAGAAGGAGGCGACGCCCGAGGGACCGCGCTGGGTCGACGCGCGCAGCAGCGACGATGCCGCCGTCGCCCGCTGGAGCCTGTCGACGGCCGGCGACGATCCGCCCTTATGACCGCCGCATTTCCCTGGCTGCAAATGCTCGCGGTCACGGCCGGCGGCATCGTGGGCTGCCTCGGGCGCTGGTCGATCGGGCTCTGGCTCAATCCGCGCTGGAGCGTCTTTCCGCTCGGCACGCTCGCCGTCAATTGCGTCGGCGGCCTCCTGATCGGTGCGGCACTCGCCTGGTTCGAGCGCTCGCCGAACGAGTTGCTGCGCCTGCTTCTCGTGACCGGCTTTCTCGGCGGGCTCACGACGTTCTCCTCGTTCGCGGGCGAATCCCTGACCCTCTTGCAACGCGGCGAATTCGGCGTTGCCGCGACACACGCGCTCGCCCATAATCTCGGCACCCTGGCGTGTGCCGCGGTCGGATTCTGGAGCTTGCGTGCCGTCACGGGCTGAGATCTCAACATCAAGAAGGGACGGCGGGTCTCTGGCGTGGTGCCGTGCGCTGACAGGGAGACTGTGAAAGAGGTCGTACAGAGCGCTTCGCAGGAGTCGCACTTCACGCACCTCGACGGGTTGAGGGGGTTGGCTGCGCTCTACGTCGTCCTCCACCATTCGTTCCTTGGCGTTAGTGGGTTGCTACCGCAGCAATGGAGTGCGCTCCTTGCGTGGGCGTGGAATGGGCAGATAGCTGTACAGGTCTTTATCGTTCTCAGCGGTTATTGCCTGACGATGCCGGTGGCAAGGACCGGAATACTGCGAGGCGGCTGGTGGGGGTTCATCCGTCGCAGAGCGCGCCGGATACTGCCTCCCTACTATGCGGCATTGATGCTCGCACTCGCGACGCTCGCATTGGTGCCCGGATTGAACGACGTGGCTCGACAGAAGCTCGATCCGACGTTGCCTGCATTCACCTTCAGCGCCGTTGTCTCTCATCTTCTGCTTGTTCAGGACTTGAGTAAGGACTGGATCTACAAGATCAGCGGGCCAATGTGGACGATCTCGCAGGAATGGCAGATTTATTTTGTCTTTGCGACCGTCCTGCTGCCTGTGTGGCGGCGGCTTGGAATGGTGGCGGTCATCGTGATCGCGCTCGTGACTTCGGTGGCTCTCCGCAACTTTCCAGGGCACGACTTCCGCTACGCAGCGCCCCAGTTCCTACTTCTTTTCGCGAGCGGCATGGGGGCGGCAACAGTTCATTTCAAGGGCGGTGACACTCGGCGAATTGCGGCGGACAGCAGACCCTGGGGATGGGCGGCGCTCGCGGCATGGGCACTTTATGTCGCTTACATGCTCCACCTGCCGGACCAGACGAACTTCGGTTCCATGCGCATGGCCATTGTCGAGGCGGTTGCGATGACCTGTACCTTGCTGTTTTGCACTGCGGTGATTGGACGAGGGCAAGGAAGTCACTGGCTACTTCGCTTTCTGAAATCGCGCCCGGCGGTATTGCTTGGTTCGTTTTCGTACAGTCTCTACCTGACCCACAACACGGTTCTCATCACGCTCGATGCCTACGTGTCGCTGGCGTCGGTCCCCGCCATCTGGATTCTGCCCGTTCGATTGTTGATGGCAGCAGTCACGACACTCGTTTTCGCCTATCTGTTTTACGTGTGTTTCGAGCGTCCTTTCGTAAGTCCCGCACGCGCACGCGTTCCTGACACTCGAGTCATTGCACCAGAGTGAATCGCGGATCCCCCTTGTCGGGAGCCGCTGCTGCAAACGACGCCGCCTTGCGCATCGGCCTCGGCGCCCTCCCGACGTCCGCGGGCTTGTCGTTGCTGCTGCGCGCCAGTGGTCATTGACGTCGCTCTGCCTGCAGTGCGCGGCTTGGCGCGCTCGCTTCGCCGTAGTCGGCTTCGAGCGAATTCAGCACTTTCCCGCCTGGGCGGTTGGCGGCCGCTGCTGGGGTCGAAGCGTGCCCGCTGCGGCGCTCCGTTCACCCGACGCTGACAACGCGGCGCTCGCGGTGCGCGAACACACCCTGTCGTGCAGGTATTCGATGCTGACCCAGCCGAACTGGCGGGCGATCGGCGGCGCCGCTTCGTCCGGCACGGTCGCGCCCGTGCGCCCGCGCCTCGGCCGTCGGACCGCTTGAAAACGCCTTCGCCAGCCTCACGTCGGACGCAATCGGAGGACATCCCCATGCGAATCGACAAACTCACCACCAAGTTCCAGGAAGCGCTCGCCGACGCCCAAAGCCTCGCCGTCACGCGCGACAACCCCTACATCGAGCCCGCCCACTTGCTGTCGGCGATGCTCGCGCAGGCTGATGGGCCGAAAGCGCTGCTCCAGCGCGCCGGGGTGAACACGTCCAAGCTGCAGGCCGCCATCGACGCCGAAGTCGCCCGGCTGCCGCAGGTGCAGGGCGGCGAGCAGGTGCAGCCGGGGCGCGACCTGGGCGCACTGTTGCAGGCGACCGAAAAGGAAGCGACCAAGCGCGGCGACCAGTTCATCGCGAGCGAGATGTTCCTGCTCGCGCTCGCCGACACCAAGTCGAGCCTCGGCCCGATCGTCAAGGAGCACGGCCTGACGAGGAAGGCGCTCGAGACCGCGATCGACGCGGTGCGCGGCGGTCAGAAGGTCGACAGCGCCGACGCCGAAGGCCAGCGCGAGGCGCTGAAGAAGTACACGCTCGACCTGACCGAGCGCGCCCGCGTCGGCAAGCTCGACCCGGTGATCGGCCGCGACGACGAGATCCGCCGCGCGATCCAGGTGCTGCAGCGGCGTACCAAGAACAATCCGGTGCTGATCGGCGAGCCGGGCGTCGGCAAGACCGCGATCGTCGAGGGCCTGGCGCAGCGCATCGTCGCCGGCGAGGTGCCGGATTCGCTCAAGAACAAGCGCGTGCTGGTGCTCGACATGGCGCTGCTTCTCGCCGGGGCCAAGTTCCGCGGCGAGTTCGAGGAGCGGCTCAAGGGCGTGCTGAAGG
>CAZZWY010000186.1:0-7651 GCA_964657785.1 uncultured Acetobacteraceae bacterium | reverse complement strand
GTTGACCAGCGCGCGCCGGTCCTTGGGGAACAGGTCGCCGAGCATCGACCACGCGGCCGGCGTCGCACTCGACTCGCCGACGGCCACGCCCATCCTCGCGACGGTCAGCATGCCGTAGGAGGTGGCCAGGCCGGAAAGCGTGGTCATCGTCGACCAGAACGCCAGGCCGATGGCGATCAACCGCCCGCGGAACCAGGTGTCGGCGAGCCGCCCGAACGGGATGCCGAAGACCGAGAAGAAGATCGCGAACGCCGTGCCGTAGAGGTAGCCGAGGTCGGCATCGGTGATCTTCAGGTCGCGCTTGATGTCCTGCGCCAGGATCGACAGGATCTGCCGGTCGATGACGTTGATCACGTAGACCAGCATCAGCACCGCCAGCGTTACCCAGGCGGCGCGGCCGCCGAGCCGCGGCATGCGGTGCAGCTCGGTGTCCATCGCCGTCATTCCGGAGCGAAGCCCCCTTCCATCGTGATCTTCGCCAGGGCCTCGCGCGTGCTCGGCACCTCGCGGTCCTGCAGCCGTTCGGCGAGCGTCGACCGGTCTCCCTGTCGGCCGATCGCGACCGCGGCCTCGATGCGGTAGTGGGCCGGCACGTTCAGGACCGCGCGTGCCTTCTCATGGTCGAAGCCGGCCATCGCGTGGGCGCGCCACCCCGATCGCGTCGCCTGCAGGCCGAGTTGCGCCCAGGCGGCGCCGGCGTCGAAGGTGTGGGTCTGCGAGACCGTCTGCTGGCCGGTCGCCGGGTCGGTCATCAACGTGTCGGAGACGATGAAGACCAGCGCCGAGGCGTTCTTCGCCCAGCTCTGGTTGAAGGCGATCAGCAGGTCGACGAAGCGGTCCCAGTCCTTCGTGCCACGGCGTGCGTAGAGGAAGCGCCAGGGTTGCGAGTTGAAGCACGACGGCGCCCAGCGCGCGGCCTCGAAGATCGTCATCAACTCCTCTTCGGGGATCGTCTCTTCGGTGAAGGCGCGCGGCGACCAGCGGTTCAGGAACAGCGGGTCGATCGCGTAGTCGGAGATGCGGGTCGTCGCCGCGTACTGGCCGTCCTGGTAGAGCAGGGGGGCGACCCTCTCGGCAACCCGCACCGCGTCGACCTTGCCGACGAAGATCGTGTGGGTGCCGTAGGGGACGGCGAGTTCGAGCGTGCAAAAGAGATTGGCTTGCGCATCCGTCAAGTGGGGCAGCCCGCCGTCGCCGGCCTGCCAGGTGCCATTGGCGAATCGCTCCATGCCCTTGAGCTTGCGGGTGCTGAACGCACCGGCGATCGCCGACTGCGAGCTCTTCAGCAGATTGACGCAAAAGCGCACGCCGGAGGTCATGGGCCGGTGCAGCGAGGCGCTGTTGTTGACGCAGACCAGCATCGACGCCGGGTCCATCGACACCGACGTCACCGCCGTGGCCGTCATGCCGTTCCAGTCGCCTTCGTCGCTGAGGGTGACGACGCACACCGTCGCCGCCAGGCAGCGCATCGCGCTGCGGAAGTCCTGTTGCAGTTCCTGGGGCATGGGAGACCTCTGCACTCTCGTGGGGGTGATTGATTGAGCCGGACGAGACTAGCAGGGTGAATCGCTGGACCGGCATAAGAATGACCGGCTATCCACGTGCCGGAAGCCGCGTCGACGACGTGCCGCCCGGGCCGCTCCGACGGTTTTCAACGCGTTTATCCGCGTGATGGAGTCGCGGCGCCGTCGTTCTGGCGGCATATCGGCTTGTGTGAAAAAGTATTTCGTGTGGAAGACGAAACGCCGCCGACACATCCGGTGCGGCAGGTGCCGTTCCCCCAATCCCACCACGACGCACTGGAGCCGAACCCCATGAAGACCCTCAGCGCAGGACACTGCAAGCTGCCCTCCAGACGAGCGCGCATGGCCAAGCGCCTGGCGCTGAGCTGCGGCGTATCCATGGCCTCCGGGCTGGTGACCCACCCCGCCCACGCCCAGGCCGAAGCGCCGTCCGCGGCGGCCTCGGCCTCCGCGCCCGGCGCCCCTTCAGGCGCGGCGAGCGCACCGGTCGCCGCTGGCAATGCGCAGGACCTCGGCAACGTCATCGTCAGCGCGCGGCGCCGCAACGAAGCGCTGGTCGACGTGCCGCTCGCCATCTCGGTCGTCACCGCGAAGAAGATCGAACAGCTCGACATCCGCAGCACGACCGACCTGGCCAACTACACGCCGGGTCTCGAATTCAACAGCTTCACGCCGGGCAACAGCCGCAACGACCGCGGCTCGGGCCGGGCGCTGACCTTCCGCGGCCTGCTGCTGTCGGGCACCGGCGGCGGCGGCGCGAGCGTCTTCCTCAACGGCGCGGCGGTGCTCGGCAACGAAGTGCCGGCCAGCCTCGACATCGGCCAGGTCGAAGTGCTGCGCGGCCCGCAGAGCGTCTACTTCGGGCGCTCGACGATGACCGGCGCGGTCTCCTACCGCACCAAGCCCATCCCCGACCACTGGACCGGCGAGGTCGACCTCGAGGTCGGCCAGCGCGACACGCACAACGAGGCCGCCTCGGTCGCGGGGCCGCTGGTCCCGGGCCTGCTCGCGGGCCGGCTGACGGTGCTGGGCGAGAACACCGGCGGCTACGTCAGGAACAACTACGACGGCAGCGAGCTCGGCAAGCAGTCGCGTCGATCGATCTCGACGACGCTCGAACTCACGCCCACCGACGCGATCTCGGTCAAGGGCTATTTCAACTACTTCACCGACGACGACGGCCCGTCGGCCACCGCCTTCGTGCCGGCCTCGCTCGACAACTGCAAGCTCGGCACCACGCAGACGACCTTCTGCGGCGAGATTCCGGGCAGGTCGAATTCGATCAACTACGTCAACACGACGATCCCGGCGAACATGTCGAGCCTGATCTTCACCTCGCCGCTGCTGGCGGGCTCGGGGTTCGACAAGAAGATCGGCCAGCAACGCCAGGCGTACAACAGCGACGTCGCGGCGACCTGGAACCTGAGCGACTACCTGAAGCTGCAGTCGATCACCGGCTACCACACCAACATCACGATGGCGGCGCTCGACGGCATCGCCCAGCCGGTGCAGCCGACCTTCCCCTACTCGGCGTATTTCTACACCTACACGCAGAAGTTCAGCGACTTCAGCCAGGAACTGCGCCTGTCGTCGGACCCCGACCAGCGCTTCAGCTGGACGGTCGGCGCCAACTACGTCAAGACCTCGCAGAAGACGCAGGCGATCGTCGGCTTCCAGACCCAGCCCGCGAACGTCTTCCGGCCGCTGCCGCAGTCGCTCGGCAACCAGCTCGGCGGCACCGTCGGCGTCTTCGGCGGCGCGTACTTCAAGGCCACGCCGGAGCTGACGCTGAGCGCCGAAGCGCGCGAGCAGCGCGACAACCGCCGCGCGACCGCCTTGAGCGGCACGACCGGCGCGTCGCTCTCCGACCTCTCCGACACCTTCAAGTCGTTCAGCCCGCGGCTCTCGGCGGACTACGACGTCGGCGGCCGCCGCAAGGTCTACGTCTCGTACGCGACCGGCACCCGGCCGGGCGGCTTCAACACCGGCATCGCCGCGCAGGCCAACAACCCGGCGGCGCTGGCGCAGATCGCGCAATTGCTCGGCAGCGGCGCGGCCGTGAGCTACAAGGAAGAAAAGCTCAAGGTCGCCGAGCTCGGCTTCAAGGGCGAGTTCGACGGCGGCAAGGGCTATTTCGACATCAACACCTACCTCGGCACCCTGTCGGACCAGCAACTCAACATCGGCGCGCTGATCCCGGTGCTCGGCTACTCGGTGACCGGCACGACCAACGCCGGTGAATCGAAGATCCACGGCATCGAGTTCCAGGGCGACTACAACCTGACGAAGGAACTCTCGATCGGAACGACCTTCGCCTGGAACTACACCAAGCGCACCAAGTTCCTCAACACCGCGGGCATTCCTCAGTTCGGCACCACCGACTTCTCCGGCAAGGAATTCGCCAACGTGCCCGAGTACTCGTGGTCGGTCGTGGGCTCCTACACCCACCCGCTGGTCGACAAGTGGAACTTCTACACCACCGTCGCCGGGACCTACCGCGGCAAGCAGTACATGGACGCGTACAACGCGGCCTGGATCAAGGGCCGCTTCCAGGCCGACCTGCACGTCGGCGTCGCGAACGACCGCTACACCGTCGAGGGCTACGTGAAGAACGTGTTCAACGACCAGAACTACACCGGCGGCAACGTCGCCCCCGACTACGGCACCGGCAGCTACAACGCCTTCTTCGGCGGCTGGGCGCCGCCCCGGGAGATCGGCGTGCGGCTGAAGGCGCTGTTCTGAGCGCGGGGACCGGCATGACGTCGACCCGTCGAAAGAAGAACGCCCCGGCGCGCCGGCTGGTGCGCTGGGGCGCCGGCGTCGGCCTCGCGGCGGCCGGGCCGGCGCCGGTCGCACCGCCCTGCAGCGACTCGAGCGCCGCCTGCCTGCGGTCGATCGCCGCGCTCTACCTCGACGCGCTGCGCACGCACGACGCGTCGCACCTGCCGCTGGACCCCGGCGTCCGGCGGACCGAGAACGCGCTCACCAACGCGACCGGCGACAGCGAGGTCCGCGAGAGCTTCGCCCGGACGCACATGGTCAAGGCGGTGCGCGACCCGCGCTACGTGGTCGACACGGCCGCCGGCAACGTCGTCGTCTATTTCCAGATCGACGTCGAACTCGACGAGGCCGACGCCAAGGACACCACCACCAAGGCCGGCAAGAGCGAATACAAGGTCGCCGTCACGGTGCCGAAGGGCACCTACACCGTGCACGAGGCCGAGCGCTTCAAGATCGTCAAGGGCTACATCACCGAGATCGACATCATCGCGCACGTCGAAAAGGGCAAGGGCGCGGGCAATGGCTGGCCGGTGCCGCGCTCGAAGTGAGGCTGGCGCCTTGACCGCGCGCCCGCTTTCGCCCTTCGTGCTCGCCGTGGCGATCGTGGTCGCGATCGCGGTCGGGGGCTGCGCGGCCGGGCCGACGGCGTCGACCGGGGCGTTCCCGGTCCCCGCCGGCGGGTCGTTCCGCGACCGCGACTGGGCGCCGGAGATGGTCGTCGTGCCGCCGGGCCGCTTCACCATGGGCGCGACCGAGGAAGAGACGGCGCGCGAGCAACGCGCCGCCGAGGCCGCGGCCAGCGAACGACCGCGGCACGCGGTCGCCTTCGCGGCGCCGCTCGCCGTCGGCCGCGTCGACGTCACGGTCGACGAGTTCGACCGATTCGTCAAGGCGACGGGGCGCCGCTCGGTGTTCGAAGGCTGCGTCGTCGACGCGGCCGGCACCTGGCGCAAGGAGGCCGGGCGGTCCTATGCCGACCCGCTCTTCGCGCAGTCGGGCAGCCACCCCGCGGTGTGCACCACCTGGGCCGACGCGCGCGACTATGCCGCCTGGCTGAGCCGGGAAACCGGCCACGTCTACCGCCTGCTGCATGAGGAAGAGTGGGAATACGCCGCCCGTGCCGGCACGGCCACGGCCCGCTGGTGGGGCGACGACCGCAGCGCCCTCTGCGTGCATGCCAACGGCGCCGACCAGCGCTTCAACGCCGCCTACCCCGGCGATCCCCTCGCCAATACCGCGTGCGACGACGGCTACGCCGCGACGAGCCCCGGCACGGCCTTCCCCGCCAACGCCTTCGGCCTGCACGACATGATCGGCAACGCCTGGCAGTGGCTCGGCGACTGCTTCCGGCCGACCTACGACGCCCCGGTGCCCGACGACGCCTCGTGCCAGCGGCGGGTGATCCGTGGCGGCTCCTGGCACAACCACCCCGATGCGCTGCGCGCCGCCGCCCGCTTCTGGCTGGCGCCCGACAACCGCAGCAGCAGCATCGGTCTGCGGGTCGCCCGGGAACCCGATCGACCCGCCCGACCCTGAACCGTGCGCCCCGCGACCATGCCCGACTTCATCCGCTTCACCCTCTCCGCTGCCGTGCTCGCCGGCGGATTGATGGCGGGGTGCCTCCCGTCGACCGCCTCGGCACAGGCGGCCTCGGGGCCGACCGGCGCGCCGGTCGTACCGAGCTTCCGGGACTGCAGCGACTGCCCCGAAATGGTCTCCATCCCGCCCGGCAGCTTCGACATGGGCTCGACGGTCGAAGAGCGCACCCGCGAAGGCGTGATCCCGAAATTCTTCGATCGCGAGGGGCCGGTCCACCGCGTGACGATCCCCCGCGCCTTCGCGATGGCGCGGACCGAAGTCACCCGCGGCCTCTACGCCCGCTTCGTCCGCGAGACCGACCGGCCCGACCCGCCCCGCGGCTGCGCCCCCTTCGACCCGGCGACCGACACCTGGCCCGAGCGCCTGCCCTATTCCTGGCGCAACCCGAAGTTCGAACAGACCGACGACCACCCCGCCGCCTGCCTCAGCTACACCGACGCGCGCGACTTCGCGGCCTGGCTCGCGAAAACCACCGGCAAGCCCTACCGCCTCGCCTCGGAGGCCGAGTGGGAATACGCCGCCCGCGCCGGCACCACGACCGCCCGGTACTGGGGCGACGCGGCCGGTCCGCTCTGCACGCTTGCCAACACCATCAGTGCCGGCACGGTCGCCAGGCTCGGCAACCCGAAGAGCTGGCAGGACCAGCTCGTCTGCAGTTCGTCGCGGTCCTACACCCAGCCGGTCGGCAGCTACCCGCCGAACCCCTTCGGCCTCTACGACATGATCGGCAACGTCTACGAATACATCGCCGACTGCTGGCACAAGGACTACGTCGGCGCACCGAGCGACGGTTCCGCCTGGATGGACGCCGGCGGCTGCGCCGAGCACATGCTGCGCGGCGGCGCCTACTACAGCACGACCTGGCTCGCCCGCTCGGCCCACCGCGGCGGCCCGGTCAAAGCCGACCAGCATCCGAGCGCGGGCGGGGCGCGGGTGGTGCGCGACCTGCCGTAGCGGCGCGCCGCCGGCGCCTGCGCGCAAAGGGTCACGCAGCCCGCTCAGCGGCGGGGTCGAGCATTTCGTCCTGAGGTGCATCGTGCTCGTCGTGCTGCCGAACCCCCATCCGGGCGACCACCGCAGTAGCCCCGAAAATCTCGGCTCGCCCCGATCGAAATGACGCCGGCGACGCCACGGTTCGTGGCCCTGGCCGACGGCCTCGCTTTCGAACGACGGCGTGGGCGAGCCGCCGCGGGGGTCGGTGCGCCGGAGTGCGGGCGGTCGGTCAGCGTCGGGCGCCGCGGGCGTCCTGCAACATCGCCACGCGAAGCGCGGCGGCCGAGGGCGCTTCGACGAGTGCGGCGACGCAGAGCCGGTGCACCGCCTCGATGTCGATGGCGTCGCCGAAATCGTGGCGCCGCGCCGCGTCGGCGGTCCAGACCGGCCCGAGGATGGCCGCGTCGCGGGCGTGCAGCCAGGCGGTCAGCAGATGGCCGCCCCCGGGCTGCGGCGGCATCGGCGCGACGGCGACCGCGTCTGGGCCCGGCCGGGCGATCGGCGGTGCCCGGTAGCGGGCCGGGTCGAGGCGGGTGAGCGCCGCGGCGATGACGCTGCCGCCGCCCAGGCCTGCGACGTCGGCCCCGTCGACGCCGCAAGCACGCAAGGCGGCGTCGAGGCGCTCGGCGGTCTCCGTCACCCCGGCGGTCGAGGCCGGCGGGTCGGAGTCGCCGTGGCCCGGCAGGTCGGGCGCCAGCACCGGGCCGCCATCGATCGAGCCGGCGATCCGCGGATCGAGCTGGCGCGCGCTGCCG
>CAZZWY010000185.1:6039-7659 GCA_964657785.1 uncultured Acetobacteraceae bacterium | reverse complement strand
GGTGTTGGTGTACGTCATCGTGATCGTGCGCGGGCCGGCCGGCGAGGCGCCGGAGGTCACGTCGAGCGCCTGCGTCACGCTGATCACGGCCTGGCTGGTGACGGTGGTGACGTCGGTCACGCTCACCATCGTACCGCTGGCAAAGCCGCTGGTCGCGGTCGCGGTCAAGGTGTTGCTGTTGCCGGAGACGGCGGTCGTCGGCACGACGCCGGCGATCACGAACTTGAACACCTGCCCCGGCGCGAGCTGGCCGGTGGAGGTGATCGGCACCGCGTTGTCGGGCACGCCATCGCCGTTCGCGTCGGCGTAGATCGCGACCGACGAGAAGGTGAAGCTGCCGGAGGCGGCTGTCGAGAGCGCGAAGGTGTCGGTGCCGTTGCCGGAGTTGGTGAGGGTGTGCGGGTAGTACACCTGCCCGCCGGTCGAGATCGTCTTCGTGCCGTTGGTCACGAGCGCGACGCTCGCCACCTGCTGCACGGTCGTGACCACGAGGTTGGAGGTGACCGTCCGCGTCACGGCGGAGGCGTCCGAGTAGGTCGCGGCAGCCTGGTTGCCGATGACCGTGCCGGCCGGCGTCACGGCTTGCGCCTTGCTCGGCATCAGCAGCATCACACCGCAGACGAACAGCAGGCAATGGGCGAAGAAGCGTGCGAAGCGCCCGACGGACGAGCCAGCGGGCGTGGCGTGCGCCAGCAGAGGAAGCGAGTTGGCCATGATGTCTCTTTACTTGGCGGTGCTGGCGTTGACAGAGGCGACTGCCGACGACGGGAGGTTCGGAAGGACCATGCGGGCGCGGACGCTGCGGCTCGCCCCGGCGGGGACATCGCCGAGGGCCCAGCGCAACATGCGGTACTCGGCGAGCGGGACCGGCTTGACGGCCGTCTTGCCGTTCGCGTCGGTGACCTTGCGAGTCAGCGGCATCGGCGCGAAGCTCTTGCCGTCGAGGCTCGCGGCATCGGCGAGCGGCGCGGCTTGCCGCGAGACATATTCGAGGCCGCCGGTGGGCACCGGCACCACGAGCTGCACGCCGTGCGCCGTGGCGGCCATGCCGTTGGTGTAGGTCGCGACGTACTCGACCGTGTCGCCCGGGCGCAGCGCCTGCAGCGGCTCCACGGCTTCCCGCGCGCCGCTCGATCCCGTCGTCGTGACGACCTTGAAGGCCTCGAGGCGAACTTCGCCGCCTTGCGCGGGTGCGGCCGCGAAGGAAGACGGTGCGAACAGGGAGAGCAGCAGCAAAAGCGCAGCCAGGGGCAGGCCGGAGAGCTTCATGGGAGTAACCTCGGTTGAACGGACGAAGGACGCGACTAAGTCCGATTTCGGCCGCTGCTGCCCGACCCTGACGAGTGGCTCCGCCGCCTCGTGTAACCCCATTACTCGCTTTTCAAAGGAAGGGTTTCATTGGACTTTCCGCTTCCCGCCGTTTTTCGCTCTGGCTTTGTTGGGAATTTCACCTACATCCGGGAAGGCCTCGTGGCTCGCGCCACCTGTGACATCCGACCGTTTTCCCTTTCCTGGGAGAGGGTTAATGGCGGGGCCCTGCATGCGGCAGGGCTACATTCGTCGCGCTTGACGATGTGGGAGAAAATGTGATGAGCGTTTTACCGAGCGTTTCTTCCTCCT
>CAZZWY010000185.1:0-6029 GCA_964657785.1 uncultured Acetobacteraceae bacterium | reverse complement strand
TTGATTCGAGCAGGCCATGGACGACGCCGCGCACGCGGTAACGCGCGCGGTGGCGCACGCGGCAACGCACGCGGTCAGGGTGCTGGTCGTCGACGACCACCCGGTCGTGCGCTTCGGTCTGAGAAAGCTCATCGAAGGGTCGTGGCCAGGGGCCATCGTCGACGAAGCCGGCAGCCTCGCGTCGGCCCGCGCGCAGGCGCGCAGCGAGGCGCCCGACGTCATCACGCTGGACCTGTCGCTGCCCGACGCCGAGGGGCTCGAGGCGCTCTCGCAGATGCTGCGGGTGGTGCCCGACGTGCCGATCCTCGTCGTGAGCCAGGTCCAGGAGTCGACCCATTCGCAGCGTGTGATGCAGATGGGCGCGGCCGGTTGCCTCAGCAAGGACCGCACGGGTGACGAGTTGATCGTCGCCATCCGCCGCATCCTCCAGGGCGGCCGCTACGTGACGCCGGAGCTCGCGACGCAGCTGCTCTCGATGCTCGAGGGCAAGGTACAGACGCTGCAGCCGCACGAACGCCTGACGACGCAGGAGTACCGCGTCATGCAGTTCATCGCCTCGGGGGCGGGCCCGTCGAAGATCGCCAAGGCGATGAATCTGTCGGTGCAGACGGTCGCGAACTACCGCGGCCGGATCCTCAAGAAGACCGGCTGGCGCCACAACACCGACCTCACCAAGTACTGTGTCCAGCACGGGCTGACGACGCCCGAGTGAGTCGCCGCAGCGGGCGGCGCCTTCCCGCCGGCTTGCCTAGAATCGCTGCCGATGCCTTCTTCCACCGCCGCGGGCACCGCGGATGGCGCCCCTGCCGCGCCCTTGAACCGCCCGGTCTGGCCGGGGCTTGCGCTCGCCTCCGTCGGTGCGATCGCCTTCTCGGGCAAGGCGATCATCGTCAAGCTCGCCTACCGTCACGGCGTCGACGCGGTCACGCTGCTCACCTACCGGATGCTGTTCGCCCTGCCGATGTTCATCGTGCTCGCGGCGTGGGCCGGGCGCGGCAGGCCCGCGCTCGGGCGGCGCGACTGGCTCGCCGTCGCCGGTCTCGGCTTCACCGGCTACTACCTCGCGAGCTTCCTCGACTTCGCCGGCCTCGCCTACGTCAGCGCGAGCCTGGAGCGGCTCATCCTCTACCTCAACCCGACGCTCGTGCTGGCGATGGGCGCCTGCTTCCTCGGGCGCAAGGCGACGCGGCGCCAGCTCGTCGCCCTCGCCGTCAGCTACAGCGGCGTGCTGCTCGTCTTCGGCCACGAGCTGAGCGCGACCGGCCCGCACGCGCTGCTCGGCGCCGCGCTCGTCTTCGCGAGTGCGGTGTCGTATGCCGTCTACCTGCTCTACAGCGGCGAGGAAGTGCGCCGGCTCGGCGCCCTGCGGCTCACCGGCCTGGCGACGAGCGTCGCCTCGCTGCTCTGCATTGCGCAGTTCCTCGTGCTGCGGCCGATCGGCGCGCTCGTGGTGGCGCCGGAGGTCGTCTGGCTGTCGGTCCTGAACGCGACGCTCTGTACCTTCGCGCCGGTGTTGATGGTGATGATGGCGATCGAGCGCATCGGCGCCACCGCGACGGCACAGACCGGCATGATCGGGCCGCTCTCGACGATCCTGATGGGGGTCGCGATCCTCGGCGAACCGGTCACCGCCTGGATCGCCGCCGGCACCGTGCTCGTGCTCGCCGGCATCTGGCTGCTGGCGAAATGGCGATAGGACCGGCGACAAGCCGGTTGCCGCTGAAAAGATTGGAGATGAAAAGATGGACCTCGGACTGAACGGCAAATGGGCGCTCGTGTGCGCGGCCAGCAAGGGCCTCGGCAAGGGCTGCGCGACGGCGCTGGTGAAGGAAGGCGTGAACGTCGTGATCACCGCGCGCGGCGTCGACGCGCTCGACGCGACCGCCGCGGAGCTTCGCGCGCTCGGGCGGGGCGAAGTCCGCAGCGTGGCCGGTGACATCGCCACCGAGGCCGGGCAGGCGGCCGCGCTCGCCGCCTGCCCGCAGGTCGATATCCTCGTCAACAACGCCGGCGGCCCGCCGCCGGGCGATTTTCGGGAGTGGGACCGCGACGCCTGGATCAAGGCGCTCGACGCCAACATGCTGACGCCGATCGCGCTCATCAAGGCGACCGTGGACGCCATGGCGCAGCGCGGCTACGGCCGGGTCGTCAACATCACCTCCGGTGCGGTGAAGGCGCCGATCGGCGTGCTCGGGCTCTCCAATGGCGCGCGCAGCGGCCTCACGGGCTTCGTCGCCGGGCTGGCCCGGAGCGGCATCGCGGCCCGCGGCGTGACGATCAACGGGCTCCTGCCGGGCGCCTTCGACACTGCCCGCCTGCGCACGACGATCGCCGCGGCGGCTGGCAAGGCCGGCCAGGATGCCGACACGGCGTGGACGGCCCGCGCGCGTGCCGTCCCGGCGCAGCGCTTCGGCACCGCCGACGAGTTCGGCGCGGTGTGTGCGTTCCTCTGCAGCGTGCAGGCGGGCTACCTGACAGGGCAGAACATCCTGCTCGATGGCGGGGCGTATCCGGGAACGTTCTGAACCTGGACGCCCCTCCGCACCGGCTGCCGGTTGAAACGCCGTCGCATCGACCGAAGCGGCCGCGCCGGAACCCCTGACCCGATGCAAGCCGGACCGGCCTGCCGAATGACCTTCGGCGCCGCCGCGGTGCCCTCGGCATCGGCCTCAGCGTCGTGCCACCGCCGGCAGCTCCGGCATGCCGCAGCCGCAGTTCCAGCACTGCTCGAACGGCCCGTCGATCTGCTCGCGGCAGCCCGGGCAGGCCCAGCGCCGGTGCGCCGGATGCCGCAGGGCGTGCAGCAGGGCGCGGGCGCGTTCGCATTCGGCGTCGTCGAGCACCCAGAGTTCGGGCAGCGCCTGGTCCGGCGGCAGCTCACCGGCGATGCTGCTCGCGTACTGGCGCTGGACGCTCGTCGCGATGCCGGCGTGCGTCAGCAGGTCGGCCCAGAGCGTGGCGAGCGCCAGGTTCGGAGCCGTCATCAGGCGCTTCATCGGACGGGATTCCTGCGGGGGGACGATGCTGGCACGATAGCGCACCCGAAACGATCGGGAAGGAGACCCGTATGTCGCAGCAGTTCAGCCCCACCGTCCAGATCCTCCGCCCCGGCGGCCCGCAGGAGATGCACCTCGTCGACCTGCCCGTGGGCGACCCGGGCCCGGGCCAGATCCGCATCCGCCATCACGCCTGCGGCCTCAACTACATCGACGTCTACCAGCGCTCGGGCCTCTACCCCTTCCCGATGCCGCTCGCGCTCGGCATGGAGGCGGCCGGCGTCGTCGAGGCGGTGGGCGAGGGCGTCACGCACCTGGCCGTCGGCGACCGCGCCGCCTACGCCGGCGGTTCGCCGGGAAGCTACTGCCAGCGGCGGGTGCTGTCGGCGATGACCGTCTGCCGCCTGCCGGACGAGATCGACTTCGAGGCCGGGGCGGCGATGATGCTCAAGGGCCTGACCGCGCAGTACCTGCTGAAGAAGACGCTGCCGCAGGGGGGCCTCGCGCCCGGCGACTTCGTGCTCTTCCATGCCGCCGCCGGCGGGGTCGGGCTGATCGCTTGCCAGTGGGCCCAGGCGCTCGGCCTGCGGCTGATCGGCACGGCCGGATCGGACGCGAAGTGCGCGCTCGCGAGGGAGTTCGGGGCGGCTTTCACGATCAACTACCGCACCGAGGACTTCGCGGCCCGCGTCCGCGAGATCACCGGCGGCAAGGGCGTGAAGATCGTCTACGACTCGGTCGGCAAGGACACGTTCGAGAAGTCGCTCGACTGTCTGCAACCCTTCGGCCTGATGGCGAGCTTCGGCAACGCCTCCGGGCCGGTGGCGCCGTTCGCGCCCGGCATCCTCGGCGCCAAGGGCTCGCTCTACCTGACGCGCGCCACGCTCTTCACCCACATGGCGACGCGCGAGGCGACCCAGGCGATGGCCGACGATCTCTTCGGCATGGTGGTCGCCGGCAAGATCCGCATCCCGGTCGCGCAGCGCTTCCCGCTCGCCGAGGTCGTGCGCGCGCACGAGGCGCTCGAGGCGCGGCAGACGACCGGGTGCAGCGTGCTGATTCCTTGACCGGCACGGTAAAGCCCCCCGATTGTTCGATCGCTCGATTGCTCACTCCGTTCCTGGAAACACGCTGCGGCGGTTCCTCGGGCGGCTCGTGATCGCAAGCCTTTGGTCGTAGCGAACGTTCCTCGGCCGATGGCCACGATCCGCAAGCCATCGCCCGAGACCGTCGCCCGGCTCAACGCGACCGTCGCACCCTCAGCAACTCGTCCAGCACCAGCAGCGCCGCCCCCACCGTGATCGCACTGTCGGCGACATTGAACGACGGGAAGTACGCGCCGCGCCAGTGGACCTGGATGAAGTCGACGACATAGCCGTGCACCAGCCGGTCGATGACGTTGCCGAGCGCGCCCCCGAGGATCAGCGCGAGCGCCCAGCCGAAGAGCCGCTGGCCGCCGTGACGCTGAAGCAGCCAGACGATGAAGAGCGCGGCCGCCGCGCCGAGCCCGACGAAGAGCCAGCGCTGCCAGCCTGTCGCGCTGCTCAGGAACGAGAACGCCGCGCCGGTGTTGTGCCAGCGCACGAGGTTGAAGAACGAGGTGACGGTGTGGCTGTCGCCGAGCTGGAACATGCCGAGGATCAGCGTCTTGGTGAACTGGTCGGCGAGGATCACGATCACGGCGATGCCGAGCCAGGGCAGCAGCGAGGACGACGATGCGGCGGACCTTTTCCGGGCGCCGATGACCTTCGACGTCGTCATGCGACCGTCCTTCGCTCGCCGTCGCCGAAGAGGTTGCTCGTGCAGCGGCCGCAGATCGTCGGATGCGCCGGGTCGGCGCCGACGTCGTCCCGGTAGTGCCAGCAGCGCTCGCATTTCGGCGCGGACGACGGCGTGACGGTCACCTGCAGCGCCTCGGCCTCGGCCACCTTCGCCTGCGAGGTGATGGTCACGAAGCGCAGGTCGACGCCGAGCGAGGCGAGGAGCGGGCGGTCCTGCGGGTCGGCGCCGATCAGGAGTTCGGCCTGCAGCGACGAGCCGAGCTGCCCGCGGCTGCGAACGCCTTCGATCTCCTTGTTGACGTGCTCTCGGATCGCACGGATGCGCGACCAGCGGGCGAGCAGCGCCGGGTTGGTCCAGCCGGTGGTGTCGCTGAAGGTCTCGACGAAGATCGACGCGGCGCCGCCGGGGGCGATCACCTTCCAGGCTTCCTCGGCGGTGAAGCTCAGGAACGGCGCCATCCAGCGCAGCATCGCGTGGGTGATGCGCCAGAGCGCGGTCTGCGCCGAGCGGCGTGCCAGGCTCTTCGGCGCGGTCGTGTAGAGCCGGTCCTTCAGGATGTCGAGGTAGAACGCCCCGAGGTCCTCGCTGCAGAAGACCTGCAGCTTCGCGACCACCGGATGGAACTCGTAGACCTCGTAGTGCGCCAGCACCTCGGCCTGGAACTGCGCCGCCCGGGCGAGCGCCCAGCGGTCGATCTCGAGCATGTGGCCGTCGTGGACGGCATCGCTGCGGACGTCGAAGTCGCTGGTGTTCGCGAGCAGGAAGCGCAAGGTGTTGCGGATCCGCCGGTACGAGTCGACGACGCGGGCGAGGATCTTGTCGTCGATGCCGAGGTCGTTGGAGTAGTCGGTCGAGGCGCACCAGAGGCGCAGGATCTCGGCGCCGTACTTCTCGGCCGACGCCCGCAGCGGCATGTAGTTGCCGAGGCTCTTGCTCATCTTGCGGCCGCTGCCGTCGACGGTGAAGCCGTGCGTCAACAGGCCGCGGTACGGCGCGTGGCCGTTCATCGCGCAGGCGATCAGGAGCGACGAGTGGAACCAGCCGCGGTGCTGGTCGTGGCCCTCGAGGTAGAGGTCGGCTTCGGGGCCGTCGTCGCTCGTCGCGCCCGGATGGCTCCCGCGCAGGACGTGGAAGAAGGTCGAGCCCGAATCGAACCAGACGTCGAGGATGTCGTTGCTCTTGACGTAGTCGGCCGCCTCGTCGCCGAGCACGTCGCCGGCCGTGAGCTTCGACCACGCCTCGACGCCGCCG
>CAZZWY010000184.1:5065-7679 GCA_964657785.1 uncultured Acetobacteraceae bacterium | reverse complement strand
GCCGAGCACGCCTTCGAGCTGCGGCGCGCTCTCGCGCCCGCGCAGGTCGCGCGCGGTGAAAATCTGTCCACCCTGGTCGCGAACGAACTCCCGCGCCTCGCGCACGCCCGACGAGCGCAGGCCGATCTGGGTGAAGCACGTTGGCAGCACCAGCTTCTCCTCGATCGCCTCGCAGACCCAGGTGCCGTGACCGCTCGGCTCGCCGAAGTGGTCGCGCCAGGTGTCGCAGTGGGCGTCGAAATGGATCACCGCGAGCGGCTCGCCGAGCCATTCGCGATAGGCACGCAGCAAGGTCAGCGTGATCGAGTGATCGCCGCCCAGCCAGCACATGTGATGGGCGCGGACGAGTGCCGCGACCTGCGGCTGCAGGGCCGCGCGCATCGCCTCGAGCGCCGTGTTCGGCAACGCCAGGTCGCCGGCGTCGCCGAGTTCGCCCAGCGGGGTGACGTCGAAGAACGGATGAACGCCGTCGCACAGCATGTGGCTGGCTTCGCGGATGGCCCGCGGCCCGAACCGGGCGCCGGGGCGGTTCGTCACCGCGCCGTCCCAGGCGACGCCGGCGACGGCGAACGGCACGCCCGGCGTGGCGACCGGCGCCTTCAGAAAGGTCTGGTTCGACAGGAAGGCAAAGCTCGTCATCGGGATCGGCGCGCAACAGGGCGGCGGATGATAAACGGCGGGTCCGAGGTCGCGCGGCCCGGACGGTGGCCTGCCTCGCGCCGCCCCCAATGAAAAGGCCCGCCGAAGCGGGCCGAGCATTCAGGGTCCGGCGCCGTTCAGCGCTCGAAACCGCCCGGGCGCGGACGGGCCGGCCCGAAGCTTCCCTTGCCGGCAGCGTCCGGCCGGCGCGGCGCGAATCCGGCGCCGGCCTTGTGATCGGTGCGGCCGAGCGGGGCGCCGCGGTCGAACGGACTGCGGTGTGCGTCGGTCGCCTGCGGCACGCGCGCCTCGAAGCGCGGCGCGGCATCGCGGTCGAACGGCGCACGGTCGCGCGACGCATACGGCTTCTTCGCGCCGAAGCTCGGCTTGCCGCCGAACCGACCCGCCGGCGCGCCTTCGCCACGCGGCGGAAACATCTTCGGCTCGGGCAACTTCGGCTCCAGGCCTTCGACCACCGACACCGGAATGTTCTGCGTGGTGAACTGCTGGATGCGGCGGATCATGCCCACATCCATGCGCTCGCCGAGCGTGATCGCCAGGCCGTTGCGACCGGCGCGGCCGGTGCGGCCGATGCGGTGGACGTAGTCCTCCGCCTTCATCGGCAGGCCGTAGTTGATGACGTGGCTGATCGTCGGCACGTCGATGCCCCGGGCGGCGACGTCGGTCGCGATCAGGATCTTCAACTGGCGGTTGCGCAGTCCTTGCAGGACGCGGTTGCGCCGGCCCTGCGGATGCCCGCCATGCAGCGACGCGACATGGTGGCCCATGTCGGCGAGGCGGTCGGCGAGCCAGTCGGCGTCACGCTGCGTGCTGGTGAAGACGAGCGCCTGCTCCATCTCCTTGTGCGTCAGGATGTGGTCGAGGATCGCGTTCTTGTGGTTCGCGTTGTCGACCCAGTGCAGGCGCTGCTCGATGTTCTCGTGCGTGTCGGTGTGCGAGGCGACGTCGATGCGCTTCGGCTCGCGCAGGAGATTTTGCGCAAGGCGGCCGACGTGGCCGGCGAAGGTCGCGCTGAACATCACCGTCTGGCGCGTCGTGGGCAGCGTCGCGGCGATCATCGTGATGTCGTCGATGAAGCCCATGTCGAGCATGCGATCGGCCTCGTCGAGCACCAGCATCTCGACGTTCTCGAGCACGGCCTTGCCGCTGTTGAGGTGGTCGATCAGCCGGCCCGGGGTCGAGATCAGGATGTCGAGCGGGCCGCGCAGCGCGGCGATCTGCGCCGGGTACGGCACGCCGCCGACGACGGTCGCCACCCGCAGGCCCGGTACGTGGCGGCCATACGTGGACGCGGCCTTCGCGACCTGCATCGCGAGTTCGCGCGTCGGGCAGAGCACGAGCACGCGCGGACCGTAGATGACGCCGCGTTCGCGCTTGATCGTCGTGTCGGCGCGGGCGATCAGCACCTTCTGCAGCGCCGGCAGGATGAAGGAGGCGGTCTTGCCGCTGCCGGTGCTGGCCGAGACCATCAGGTCCAGGCCCTCGAGCGCCGGCGGGATCGCCTGCAGCTGCACTTCGGTGGCGGTTTCGTAGCCGGAATCGGCGACGGCCTTCAGGAGCGGTTCTTGAAGACCCAGGGTCGCGAAATTCTTGGCCGACTCAGTGGCCGAATGCGTGCCCGGATTGGTATCAATGGTCATGTCTGGCTGCTTTCCGAATACACGGCGCCGCCGAACGCTCACACAGGATGAGCGCTCGCACGGATCACCGGTCAGCGCGCAAGTCGCGCTGACGGTTGGAGTCGCTGGGGAGAAGGTCCGAACCGGCTCCCATCACGTCACGTGATCGGCGATCACGTCGTGCAGTCGGGGAGCCGGACCTCGGGAACAGTCAAAGCGACGGCATCGCCGCCGACCGTTCCCGGAGCCTTAAAAGGGCTCGCGGTTTCGAAAGAGCCGCACGGCAAACGGTTTGCCGCAGGGGAATTCGAGGAGGTCAGAGGGGATGAACGGTA
>CAZZWY010000184.1:0-5055 GCA_964657785.1 uncultured Acetobacteraceae bacterium | reverse complement strand
GTTCGGAGTATAGACCGGCTCGGGTTTTCCCGCAAGGCCTCTTCCCCGGCGGCTCAAGGCAGCAGCAGATGCGTCCGGTAGTAGGCCAGCTCGTCGATCGATTCCTCGATGTCGGCCAGCGCGGTGTGCGCCTGCGCCTTCTTGAAGCCGGCCAGAATCTCCGGTTTCCAGCGCCGGGCGAGCTCCTTGAGCGTGCTGACGTCGAGGTTGCGGTAGTGGAAGAACGCTTCGAGCTTCGGCATGTAGTTGGCGAGGAAGCGCCGGTCCTGGCAGATGCTGTTGCCGCACATCGGCGACTTGCCCGCCGGCACGTACGCCTTCAGGAATTCGATCACCTGTGCTTCGGCGCTGGCCTCGTCGACTGTCGAGGACCGCACACGCTCCGTCAGGCCGCTGCGCCCATGCGTCCCCCTGTTCCACGCATCCATCTTGTCGAGCGTCGCGTCGCTCTGGTGAATCGCGAAGACCGGTCCGGCCACCCGCTGGCGCAGCTGCGCGTCGGTCACGACGACGGCGATCTCGATGATCCGGTCGGCCTCCGGATAGAGCCCCGTCATCTCCAGATCGATCCAGATCAGGTTCTGCTCGTGGCTGACGATCGTTGTGTCGGGGACGGTGGCCATGGTCGCTCGCTCGGGTGGGCGGGTTCTGCTCGACCGCGCTCGGGGCGATCGGGTCTCGGTACAGGGATTCTCGCAGCCTGCGCGCCCAGGGGGGCGGCCGCACTACTACACTCCCGCCGATGCCCGCCGCCGCCCTGACGATCGCCTTCGCCGCCGCACTCTGCGCCTCGCTGCTCGTGCGCGCCTGGCTGGCCACCCGGCAGATGCGCCAAGTCGCCACCTGCCGCGATGGGGTACCGCCCGCGTTCCGGCAAACCGTCACGCTGGCATCGCACCAGCGCGCCGCCGACTACACGCTCGCGAAGGGCCGGCTCGGCATGCTGTCGATGGCCTGGGGCGCCCTGGTGCTCCTCGGCTGGACGCTGCTCGGCGGCCTCGATGCGCTGAACCAGGCCGTCGCGACGGTCGTGCTGCCGCGGCTCGGGCCGCTCGCGTACCAGCTCGTGCTGCTCGGCGCCGTCGCCGCGATCGGCGGCATGCTCGAGTTGCCGTTCGATCTCTACACGACGTTCCGTCTGGAGCAACGTTTCGGTTTCAACCGGATGACGCCCCGCCTCTGGCTCGCGGACCGGCTCCGCGACACGCTGCTCGGCGTCGTCATCGGCGCGCCGATCGCAGCGCTCGTGCTCTGGCTGATGGGCGCCGCCGGCGGCCACTGGTGGCTTTGGGCGTGGGGGGCATGGATGGTCTTCAACATCGTGCTGCTGCTGATCGCGCCGACCGTCATCGCGCCGCTCTACAACCAGTTCAAGCCGCTCGCCGACGAATCCCTGAAGCGCCGCGTCGAAGGGCTGCTGACGCGCTGCGGGTTCAAGGTCAGCGGCCTCTTCGTGATGGACGGCAGCAAGCGCTCGGCCCATTCGAACGCCTACTTCACCGGCTTCGGCGCCTCGAAGCGGGTCGTCTTCTTCGACACGCTGCTCGCGCAACTCAGCCCCGGCGAGCTCGACGCCGTCCTCGCCCACGAACTCGGCCACCTGAAGCACCGGCACGTGCTGCAGCGCATCGTGCTGATGTTCGGGCTCAGCCTCGTCGGCTTCGCCCTCCTCGGCAGCCTGTCCACGCAGCCCGGCTTCTATTTCGGCCTCGGGGTGCGGCCGCTCCTGAATGCCCCGAACGACGCCGTGGCGCTGGTGCTCTTCCTCTTCGTCGTGCCGGTGTTCGGCTTCTTCGTGTCGCCGTTCTACGCCGGCCTCTCGCGTCGGCAGGAATTCGAGGCCGATGCCTATGCCTGCCGCAATGCCGACGCCGGCGACCTCGCCGCGGCGCTGCTGAAGCTGCACAAGGACAATGCGACCACCCTGACCCCGGACCCGCTCTTCGTGCGCTTCTACTACTCCCACCCTCCCGCGTCCGAGCGGCTCGCCGCGCTACACCGCCCGACCGCGACAATTCAGGCCACCCCGTCATGAGCGACCTTGTTGCACTGACTCAGAAGAAGTGCGAAGCGCTGACCGGCGTCGCGCCGATGAGCGTCGACGTGATCAGCGACCACCTCTCCCAGGTCAGCGGCTGGGCGTTGCACGATGGCGCGATCGAGAAGAGCTTCGGCTTCGAGAACTTCTACGAGACGATCGCCTTCGTCAATGCCCTCGCCTGGATCTGCAACGCCGAAGACCACCACCCCGACCTCGCCGTCAGCTACGCCCGTTGCGTCGTCCGCTTCAACACCCATTCGGTCGGCGGTATCTCGATCAACGACTTCATCTGCGCCGCGAAGGCGGATGCGCTGATCTCGTTCGTCGGCTGAGAGCCCGCCGGGCAGTCGGGTTGAGCACGACCGACGCGACGCACCGCGGGCTGGTCGTGGCCGGTCACGGCCGTCACTACCTCGTCGAAGCCGCGGACGGCAGCCGGCTCACCTGCCACCCGCGCGGCAAGGGGCGCAGGACCGGCGACTGCGTGGTCGGCGACCGGGTCGGCTGGCGAACGTCGGGCGATGAAGGCGTGATCGAGTCGGTCGAGCCGCGTCGCAACCTGCTGTTCCGGCAGGACGAATGGAAGACCAAGTCGTTCGCCGCCAACCTCGACCAGCTCCTGGTCCTGGTGGCCGCCGAGCCGGTCTTCAGCGAATCGCAGCTGGCTCGGGCGCTGATCGCCGCGGAAAGCGCCGGCATCCCGACGCGGATCATGCTGAACAAGGCCGACCTGCCGGCGATCGACGCCGCGCGGGCGCGCCTGCAACCGTACACCGCGATGGGTGTCGAGGTCCTCGAAGTGGCGCTGAAAGCCGCCCCCGACGCCGCCCGGGCGCGTCTCGCCGACCGCCTGCGCGGACAGGCGACGCTCGTGCTCGGGCCGAGCGGCACGGGCAAGAGCACCTTGATCAACCTGATCGTGCCCGAAGCGAAGGCGCAGATCGGCGAAGTCTCGCAGGCGCTCAACTCCGGCCGGCACACGACCACGACGACGCAGTGGTACTGGATCGACGCCGAGCGCCGAAGCGCCCTGCTCGACTCACCCGGCTTTCAGGAGTTCGGCTTGCGCCAGATCGACGCGCAGCAGCTGGCGGTACTGATGCCGGACCTGCGGGAGCATGCGGCGCAGTGCCGGTTCTACAACTGCACTCATCTCCACGAACCCGGCTGTGGTGTGCGCGAGGCGCTGGGGCGAGGCGAGATCAGCGAGTCACGCTACCGGATCTATGGGGAGATCTTCGGGGAGCTGGTGCAGCGGAAATAGACGTCGAGGTCCCCCCAATCACCCGACCAGATTCGCCAGCGACAGCATCGCGAGCAGGAACATCCAGAGCACCACCGACCGCCAGACCAGCCCGACGATGCTGCGCAGATGGCCGAGCTCGGGCTGCAGGCCGGGAGTCGAGCCGTCGGCGTCCGTGTCCTGCGTCGAGACGCCGGCGTCGAAGGTGCGGGACCGGTCGGGCGTGACGCCCGGCGCGGCATTGCCACCGAGCTGCACGCCCACGGCGCCCGCGGCGGCGGCCAGGATGATGCCCTCGTTCGGGTGCTTCCAGAGCCCCGCGTCACGGCGCCAGCACGTTACCGCCTCCTCGAAATTGCCGACGACGGCGAAGCCGAAGGCGGTGAGCCGCGCCGGCACGTGGTCGAGCAGGTTGAAGAGGCGCTGCGAGAGCGTCATGAGCCGCAGGTTCACCGGCGCATCGATCGTGCGGCTGCGAAACGCCCAGTAGCGGCTGGCGTATTCGGCCATCCGGTAGAGCACCGCGCCGGCCGGTCCGAGGCCGAACGACGACAGCACCACGAACCAGAAGAAGACGCCGAAGACATGCCGGTGCGCCGCGAGCAGCGAATGCTCGATCACGTGGCGCAGCAGCTCGGTGCGCGGCAACTCGCTCGCGTCCAGGTGGCGCCATTCGGAGAGCATTCGCCGTGCTTCGGCTTCGTCACCGCGGTCGAGCGCCTCGCGGATGTCGGTGAAGTAGTGGCTGAACTGCCGGAACCCGAGCGTCGTGTAGAGCACAGCGATGTTCCAGGCGAGCGCGAGCAGCAGGCTGACGTGGGCGATGGCGGCATAGACGCTCCAGGCGAGCACCGACGGCAGGAGCGCGGTCACGGCCCAGACGACCCAGGCGTGATGATCGTCGCCGGCGTCGAAATTGCGACCGGTCCAGCGCAGCCACTGGGTCAGCCCGTCATGCACCACGTTGCCCCGCGGCAAGGGCTTCAACTGTTCGATGAGCAGCGCGAACAGGACGGCGAAGAAACTCATGCAGCGCGATGATACCGACGGCCCTTTCGAGACCGGGTGAGGGCCTGCCAGGAACCACCATGCCCGGCGATGCCCCTCACCCCGGCCCTCGCCCGAAAGGGACGAGGGAGAAAGACAAGCGCCAGCGAAATACGCCCCCGCGTTCAGGCCACCAGGAACCGGTACAGGTTTCGCAGCATCGCCGCGGTCGCGCCCCAGATGAAATAGCGTCGGACGCTGCCGTGGGCGTCGCTGCCGTCCCACGGGATCGACAGGAACTCGCGCCGGACCGTCGAGCCGCCCTCCCCGAGCTCGACCGCATGCCATCGATGGTGGGCAGGGTTCATGACGAACGACAGCGGCACCTCGAACACCTCGGCCACTTCGAACGGATCGGCCCGGACGGTGAATCCCGGCTGCACGAGCGAGACGACCGGCGTCACGATGAACCCCGTCCCGGTGGCGTAGGTCGGCAACGCTCCGAGCACGTCGACGTAGCGGCGCTCCAGGCCGATCTCCTCATGGGCCTCGCGCAGTGCCGTGTCCGCGGCATCGACGTCGACCGCTTCGACGCGACCACCGGGAAAGCTGATCTGGCCGGGGTGGGCGGTCAGGTGGTCGGTGCGCTGCGTCAGGAGCACCGACAACCCGTCGGGCCGCGCCACGAGGGCGATCAACACCGAGGCGTGGGCCGGCGCGCGGGCGTCGAAGCGGCGCTCGGCCCGGATGTCGGGCGACCAGACGGGGGGCGCGGCGAAGCGGC
>CAZZWY010000183.1:0-7699 GCA_964657785.1 uncultured Acetobacteraceae bacterium | reverse complement strand
AAGGCGTACACCGAGCGGTCTTGCCAGGCGGCGACCTGCGCAAGGTGTGGGCCGCCGCACGTCGGCGTCAGGCGTCGAAGCACGCGGGGAAACAGCTCGGGGCGGGCACGGCCGCCGTGACGAGGCCGGCGCCCGCTCGCGCAGCCGCGCGAGCCGCGAGCCGCGCCTCGCCGGTGATCGGGTAGCCGCCGTCGACCAGCGCGTGGCCGCGGCCGCACTTTGTTGCCGGTCGGCTGCGCCACCGGCACCAGCGCCGCGAGCGGGTTCACCGGCGGGTCGTCGGTCAGACCGGGGCGTCGAGCCGGGCGCTGCGCACCAGCTTCTTGTTGACGAACTCCTGGATGCCCATGTTGCCGAGCTCGCGGCCGTAGCCCGAATCCTTGATGCCGCCGAACGGCAGCTCGGCATCGGTCCAGTCGATGTTGTTGATGAACATCATGCCGGTGTCGACCCGGCTCGCGATGCGCTTGCCGCGCGCCTCGTCCTTCGTCCACACCGAGCCGCCGAGCCCGAAGTCGGAGTCGTTGGCGAGCGCGACGGCGGCGTCCTCGTCCTTGACCCGGAAGAAGGAGACGACCGGGCCGAAGAACTCGTCGCGGAACGCCGGGTTGCCGGGGGCGATGTCGGTCAGGATCGTCGTCTCCATGAAGGCGCCGGGGCGGTCGATGCGCTTGCCGCCCAGCAGCAACCTGGCGCCGTGGGCGACGGCGTCGTCGACCTGCTTGACCAGTTGCAGCAGCGCGCCCTCGGTCGAGAGCGGGCCGTGCGTCGTCTTCTCGTGCATCGGGTCGCCCGGCACGAGCTTCTGCAGCGCCGCCTTGAATTTCGCGATGAACTCGTCGGCGACCTTGTCGAGCACGATGAAGCGCTTGGCGGCGCAGCAGGTCTGCCCGCCGTTGTACATGCGGCCCCAGACGGCCCAGGGAATGGTCTTCTCCAGGTCGGCGTCGTCGAGCACGATGAAGGCATCGCTGCCGCCGAGTTCCATCGACGACTTCTTCAGGTTCTGCCCGGCCCGCGCGGCGATGCTGCTGCCGGCGGCGACGCTGCCCGTCAACGCCACGCCCTTGATGCGCGGGTCGTCGATCACGGCGTTCGATTGCTCGTGCGAGATCAGGAGGTTGGTGTAGACACCGGCCGGCGCGCCGGCGTCGAGCAGCAGACCCTCGAAGGCGATGGCGCACTGCGGCACGCAGCCGGCGTGCTTGACGACGAGCACGTTGCCCGCCATCAACTGCGGCCCGGCGACGCGCGCCAACTGGTAGTACGGAAAGTTCCAGGGCTCGACGCAGAACAGCACGCCGAACGGGCTGCTCTCCATGTGGGCCTCGCCGACCTTCGGATGGAGCCGCGTCGGCGCGAGGAAGGCCTCGGCATTCTTCGCGTAGTAGGCGAGGATGTCGCCGCTGAACGTCACCTCGCCGCGGGCCTCGCCGATGCGCTTGCCCATCTCGATCGTGGCCAGCTTCGCGAAGTCGTCGACGTGCGCGTGCATCAACGCCGCTGCCTTGTTCAGGATCACGGCACGCTCGGCGAAGCTCTTCTGCTTCCAGCGCTGGAACGCGCTCTCTGCGGTCGCGAGCGACTTCTCGAGTTGCGCCTTGCTCAGGTGCTCGAAGCTCTTGAGCACTTCGCCGGTCGTGGGGTTCACGCTTTGATAGATCATGATGGGTCGTTTCCTGAAGGGATGGCGTGCAGCGTAGGCGTCGATGTCGGCCCAAGTCTGTGCGTTGACGCACCGAGCGAGCCGACCACTTCGATCGATACCGCTCCTGTGCCCGACCTCTCGCGTTGGCCGCCTGCGTCGAACCACGAACGTGAGGCGTGGTGCCGCCGGTCGATCGACGACTGCGTTGCCGAGCGCGTGACGGCGGACGATTTCCACCACGGCTTTCGACGGTCGACCGGTGGCGACATCGCCAATTCCCGTCTCGTCGGTCTGCTCCCGAAAGTCCGAAAGCTGTGCGACGCCTACTCAGCCGCCATTCGACTGGATGTTCGGCAGCGTACAGACAGCTGTGCGCCGCGGCCCTAACGTCACCGCATGGAACCACCAAATGCCGCCGTGACCGGACCTTGTCGAGCCGGCGCAGAGACGCAAGCGGGTTTTCGGCTGCTGTGGCAAACCGCCGAGTGACGGGCCCACGCGGCCCTGCACGATCTCCAGCATCCTCCGCATCCACCGCATTCGCCGTGGCCGACGATGCCGTCGCGATCCGCCGGCCGGTGGCGGAAGCGCTCTTCCCCTCATCGGCCGCCCAGCGATGGCCCTCCCCACCGGCCTTGCCGCACAGGACAAGCTCCCATGAAGACATCGAAAGCAACCATCCGGCGGCTCGCGACCGGCGTGCCCGGGCTCGACGTCGTGTTGGGCGGTGGGTTGCCGGAATATTCGTTCAACCTGCTGGCAGGCGCTCCGGGGAGCGGAAAGACGACGCTCGCGCACCAGATCATGTTCGCGCTCGCGACCCCCGAGCAGCCGGCCCTCTACTTCACCGTGCTGGGCGAGCCTCCCCTGAAGATGTTGAGGTACCAGCAGCAGTTCAACTTCTTCGACGTGAAGAAGGTCAACACGGCGGTCCGGTTCGTCAATCTGGGCGATGAGATGGCCGCAGGCGATCTGCAGAAGGTGCTGACCCGCATTGCACGCGAAGTGGTGGAACACCGCCCGGGTTTCGTGTTCGTGGATTCCTTCAAATCGGTCGTCGTCGCCAGCCGGCAGGCCGACCATCCTTCGCTCACCCTGGCGCAATTCCTCCTGCAATTGGGAACGATGATGACGGGCTGGCAAGCGACCACCTTCCTGATCGGCGAGTACACCAGCGATCAGGATCCGGACGCCGTCTTCACGCTGGCTGACGGCCTGATCTGGCTGCGCCAGAGCACGCAGCGCAATTCGGTGGTGCGAAAGATGGAGGTGAGCAAGATGCGCGGGCAGCACACGCTGGCCGGTCTGCACACCTTCCGCATGGATGTCGACGGCCTGCACGTGTTCGCGCCGATGCAGGCGTCCCAGACCGACAACGCCGGACCTTTCCCCCTCGAAGACCGCGTCGCGATGGGCGTTCCCGGTCTCGACGACATGATGGGCGGCGGATTGCCGCGCGGCTACTCGCTCCTGATCGCCGGGCCGTCGGGCTCCGGCAAAAGCATCCTGGCGGCCGAGTTTTTGGTCGAAGGGGCGCGCCGCAACGAGACCGGCGTCATCGCCGCGTTCGAGCAGCGGCCGACCCTGTCGCGCGGCCGCGAACTCGCCGACCTGATCGCCTCCGGCCGGGTCAAGGTCGTGGACACGCGGTCCGAATCGCTCTCCGTCGACGAGATCGCGATGATGCTGGTGGAGGAAGTTCGACGATCGAAAGCGACCCGGCTGGTCATCGATTCGCTGTCCGGCTTCGAATTGGCGCTGGCGCCGACGTTTCGCGACGACTACCGCGAGTCGCTCTCGAGGCTCGTGTCGGCGCTGGCGTCCACCGGCGTGACGGTACTGATGACGTCGGAGCTGGAGGACCGCTACGACGACCTGCGTTTCAGTCCGTACGGCACGGCCTTCCTGACCGACGCGATCATCGTGCAGCGGTACATCGAGATCGAAGGCTGCCTGCTGCGCGCGATGGCCGTGGTCAAGGTGCGAGCGAGCCGGCATTCGAACGAGCTGCGGCGCTTTCACATCGACGACGACGGCTTGCGCCTGGACGAGGCGATGACAACCTACGAAGGTCTGTTGAGCGGTCACCCGAGCGTTCGAGTGCCGGCAGTCGCGTTCAGGCGCGGTGCCGACAAGTGAAGGCCACCGCGCGGCGGCAGCGCCCGACCCCCGTGCCGAAGCGAGGGGGCCTCGCGCTCGTCGCCACGAAGGGCCCTGCGAACCCGACACCCGGCGACCGTCCTCGGCGCGCTCGATCCGATGCAACGGCTTCAAGGCCGATCATGCCGAACCTCACCGACCCGAAACAAAACCATCTGCTGGCCTGCCTTCCCGACGACGTGCTGGGGCGGTGGCTGCCCTTGCTGGAACCGGTCGACATGCCGCTCGGTTCGGTGCTGTACGAAGCCGGTGCGACGCTCACCCACGTCTACTTTCCCACGACGTCGATCGTTTCGCTCCTGTACGTCCTCGAAGACGGCGGCTCCGCGGAGATCGCGGTCGTCGGCTTCGAAGGCGTCGTCGGCATCTCGCTCTTCATGGGCGGCGAATCGACTCCGAATCGAGGCGTCGTCCAGAGCGCAGGTCGTGGATTCCGGCTCACGGCTTCCGTGCTCAAACGCGACTTCAATCTGCCGCCGGTGCTTCACGTGCTGCTGAGGTACACCCAGGCACTGATCACCCAGATGTCGCAGACGGCAGTCTGCAACCGGCACCATTCGCTCGATCAGCAGTTGTGCCGGTGGTTGCTGCTCAGCCTGGACCGCCTGGACGGCTCGCAGTTGAACATGACGCAGGAGCTCATCGCGAACATGCTGGGCGTGCGCCGCGAGGGCGTCACGGCCGGTGCGCTCAAGCTGCAGAACGCGGACCTCATCCGTTACGCGCGTGGGAAGATCGTCGTGCTCGACCGGGACGGCATCGAGAAGCGGGCGTGCGAGTGCTATGCCGTCGTGAAGAAGGAATATGACCGGTTGCTGCCGGCGAAGATCGCCACCTGACGGCGAACGGCTCGTCGTAGTCCAGCCCGATGCCCAGCGAGCCGTCGTACACCATCCCGCTATCGGTGACGGTGCGGGCCGCCGACGCGGAACGCCATCGACAATGCGCTGCCCGTCATGTGCGAGGTGTACTGCTTCACCGCGAGAAGGCCGCCGGCATTGAACACCAGCGCATCGCCGAGCTGCCGGTGGGCGAGCGGGGTGCGCGCGCGGCCGGTCAGTGCGCAGGAACAGGTGAGGGGCTGGAGCCGACGTCCATGCCGGTCGGGCGGTCGGTCCGTCGCGGCTCACGCCGCCGAATATTCCAGCACGACGCGTGAGGGCACGTCACCGGCCGCGAGGCGCTCGAACACGCGGTTGATCGCCGACAGCGGCTGCAGCTCGATGTCTGCCTTGACCCTTCCCGCGGCGCCGAAGGCGAGCGCCTCGGCCATGTCGCCGCGGCTGCCGACGAACGAGCCGCGGATCGTGATGCAGTTGGCCACCACGTCGAAGAGCGGTGTCGGGAATTCCCCCGGCGGAATGCCGACCAGCACGCAGGTGCCGAACTTGCGCGTCATGCCCACGCCCTGGCGGAACGCCGGCAACGACGGCGCGGTGATCAGGACGCCGTGCGCGCCGCCGCCCGTCGCCTGGCGAACGGCTTCGACGGGATCGCCGTGCTTCGCGTTGACGACCGCCTCGGCGCCGAGCCGCGTCGCGTGCGCGAGCTTGGCCGGGTCGATGTCGACCGCGCAGACCTGCAGGCCCATCGCCTTGGCGTACTGCACGCCGAGGTGCCCCAGGCCGCCGATGCCCGAGATGACGATCCATTCGCCCGGCCGCGCCTGCGTTTCCTTGATCCCCTTGTACGAGGTGATGCCGGCGCAGATCAACGGCGCCGCGTCGCGGGCGGCGAGGCCGGCCGGGATGTGGGCGACGTAGTTCGGGTCGGCGACGATGAATTCCGCGAAGCCGCCGTTCTTCGTGTAGCCGCCGAACTCCGCCCCGGCGCAGACCGGCTCGCGCGCCGCGAGACAATATTCGCAGTGGCCGCAGGCGGAATAGAGCCACGGCACGCCGACCCGGTCCCCTTCCTTCACGGCCGTCACACCGCTGCCGAGGGCGGTGACGATGCCGATGCCTTCATGCCCCGGCGTGAACGGCAGCGCGGGCTTGAGCGGCCAGTCGCCGCCGGCCGCATGCAGGTCGGTGTGGCAGACACCGCAGGCCTCCGTCTGCACCAGGATCTGCCCGGGGCCGGGGGTCGGCACGTCGAGTTCCTTCAGCACCAGGGGCTGGCCGAAACGTTCGACCTGGGCGGCTTGCATCTTTCGCGTCATGAGGGTTCCTTGTGAGATTCAGGCCGCGGCAGGCAGGCCGAGCCCGCGCACGGCCTCGATCATCTTGATGAGCACCGCCTGGGCATCGCCGTACACCATCCGGCAGTTGCCGCCGTAGAAGAGCGGGTTGACGATGCCGGCGTAGCCCTTGCCTTCGCCGCGCTTGACGACGAAGACCTGCCTGGCCTGGTCGGCGTTGAGGATCGGCATGCCGAAGATCGGCGAGGCCTTGTCGCTGCGCGCGGCCGGGTTGACGACGTCGTTGGCGCCGATGACGAGGGCGACGTCGGTCGTCTTGAACTCGTCGTTCACGTCTTCGAGCTGGACGATCATGTCGTAGGGCACGCCGGCCTCCGCGAGCAGCACGTCCATCTGCCCCGGCATGCGGCCGGCGACCGGGTGCACCGCGAACTTGACCGAGACGCCGGCGGCCTGCAGCAGCTTCACGAATTCGAAGAGCTTGCCCTGGCCCTGCGCCACCGCCAGGCCGTAGCCCGGCACGATGACGACCGAGCTCGCATAACGCATCGCGATGCCGGCATCGCCCGGCTGGATCGGCTTCAGCTCGCCCTTGATGGCGCCGGGCTTGCGGGCCGTCGGCGCGTTGCCGAAGTTGGTGAAGACAACGTTGCCGACCGAGCGGTTCATCGCCTTGGCCATCAGCAGCGTGAGCAGCATGCCGGCGGCGCCGACCACCATGCCGGCGATCATCAGCGCCGGCTTCTGCAGCACATAGCCCTCGAGCGCGACCGCGACGCCGGTGAAGGCGTTGAAGATCGAGATCACGACCGGCATGTCGGCGCCGCCGATCGGCAGCGTCATCAGCACGCCGAGCAGCAGGGCCGCCGCGAAGAAGAGGCCGATCAGGGCCGCGGGCGTCAGCGCCGACATCAACGCCAACGACTCGTCCTCGGCCCAGCCGAGCGCCCCGACCACGATGACGGCGCCGACCGCGAGCAGCAGCAGCAACAGCGCCGCGTTGATCGCCTGCTGCCCCTTGATCCGCAGCGGCTTCTCGATGACGCCGTCGAGCTTGGCCCAGGCGATGACCGACCCCGAGAGCGATACCCCACCGATCAGCGCCCCGAGCAGCGTGACCACGAGCACCACCGCACCGTGCGCCCGGTCGCCGAACAGCTCGACCGCCGCGATCGCCGCGGCCGCACCACCGCCGGCGCCGTTGTAGAGCGCCACCATCTGCGGCATGGCCGTCATCGCGACGGTGCGGCCGCTCCACCAGGCGATGCCGCCGCCGAGGGCGAGCGCCACGACCGCGAGGACGAGGTTCACCGGCAGGTGCGGCTCGGCCGCGGCACCGACGTCGAAGGCCGTCAGGAAGCTCGCGGCGACGGCGACCACCATGCCGATGCCGGCGACGAAGATGCCCGAGGGCGCCGTCACCGGCGAGGCCATGCGGTGCAGGCCGTAGAGGAAGAGGAAGGCGGCGGCCAGGTCGGCGGCGCCGATGCCGAGCTGGGCCATCGTGGCGAGTTGCAACATGAGGTGGGCGCTTTCAGCGTTCGGGCGGACGCAGCGGCTTCACCTTCGCTGCGGTGGGGGGCTTGGCCTGGGCAGCGGCGGGGTGGGCGGCAGGGTGCTTCCTCGCGTGCGCCGGTGCATCGCTGGTCTTGAACATCGCCAGCATCCGCCCGGTCACCGCATAGCCGCCGGCCGCGTTGCCGGCGCCGAGCAGGACAGCCACGAACCCGAGCGCCTGCTCGGCGGCCGTG
>CAZZWY010000182.1:0-7741 GCA_964657785.1 uncultured Acetobacteraceae bacterium | reverse complement strand
GACGGCGATCTGGTGACCGGCGACCGCCGTCGACCCCAGGCGAGCGATGAAGAACGACATGAAGGTGAAGCCGGCGACCTCGATCGCGATCGAGAGCCCCATCGGCACGCCGAGCCGCAGGAACGCTGCGAGGCTGGCACGGTCCGGCCGCGAGAAGCCCCGCGCGGCCGGGAAGGGCCCGGAGCTCGTGTCGGGCAACGATCGCTCGGGACGCGGGCCGATCGCCGCCGCCGCGGTACGGCCGCCGAAGCCGAACCGAGCGTAGAACGGATCGTTTCGCAGAAGCACAAGCCCGGCCCCGAACTGCAGCCACATCAGCACCGCGGTCGCGATGCCGCACCCCGGCGCGCCGCGCCCGTCGAAGTGCCAGGGACTTCCGGGATCGCCCGCGCCGAACACGAGCAGCGCGGTCAGGGGCACCTTGCAGACGAGCGCGCCCACCTGCACCGCCATCACGATCTTCGGCCGCGAGATCGCGGTGTTGAAACCGCGAAACGCGATGAAGAAGAGCGACGGCGGCAGGGCGAAGGCGAGCGCCGTCAGGTGCGCCCGGACCTTGTGCGCCACGGCCGGCGAGGCGCGCGCGAGGTCCAGGAACGGACCCGGCAACAGCAGCAGCGTGCAACCGATCACCGAGAGCATCAAGGCGAGCCACAGCGCCTGTTGCAGCTGCCGTCCGCAGTCGAGCAGCCGCCCGGCGCCGAAGAGCTGGCCGACGATCGGCGAAATCGCGAGCACCACGCCCATCAGCGGAACGAAGATGGTGCCGTAGGCGGCGCCTCCGATCGCGAGTGCGGCGAGATCCTCCGACGCATAGCGCCCGGCCATGACCGTGTCGATGGTCGCGAACGCCAGCACCGCGATCTGGCCGACGAAGACCGGCCAGGCGAGCGGCGCGATGCGGACGAGGCTGCGCTGGAAATCGTGCAGCCGGCTCATTCGCCGGCGCGGGCAGGCGTCGCGGGGGCGTCCGGTGCCGCGCCGCCGCCTCGCTCTGCATAGCGGTTGAAGCGCCACGCGCTCGCTTCCATCGTGATGCGGCGCCAGGTGTGGCGCTTTTCAGCGGGCGACATGACGGGCCAGTGCTGCACCTCGTCGAAGGTGCGGCCGCAGCCCTTGCAGACGTCGTCGCCCTGGCTGGTCGAGCAGATCGCGATGCAGGGTGCATCCGGCATCGTCGCGTACCAAGCCAGCCAGGCGTCGCGGGCCGCGGCCGGCATCGTCGCCTCGTCGCACTCGGCTTCGTGGTAGTAGACCATCAGTGCGTAGACGGTCCCGAGGGCCCGCACTTCCGGGCAGGCGGTGATGCCGTCGGGCGAGGGCGAACGCTCCCGCCACCAGTTGATGGCGGCTTCGATGTCGGTGATGTGAAGGGCTGCCATCGCGTCGGCGCATCGGAGACGGTGTCGGGGGCAAGCGGAGGGGGACCAAGGATAACGCTGCGATCTTTGATACGCTCGGCCGCATCGTCCGGGACGCGTCTCGCGACCCGGCTCGCCACGCTGCGGAGGAAGAATGTACGAACGACGTTGGTGCGCCGCCCTGGCGCTGTCCGCGGGGCTGCTGGCCGGCTGCGGCATGCTGGACCAGGACCGGGTCATCGAAAAACCGCGTCCAACGCTCGTGAGCGGCGAATCGGCGACGATCACGATCACCGACGATCAATCCGGCAGCCCGGTCGATTTGCGCGCCGACCAGAAGCTGACCGTTCGCCTGCGTTTCGCCGGCACGACGCACTCCGACTGGACCTTGGTCGATTTCAAGCCCGGCGTCCTGGCAGCCGTCGGCAAGACCCGTTTCGAACAGGATCCGACCGCGGCCCAGTACGGCGAGGTCGCCGGCACGCAGATCTGGCGTTTCGAACCCGTCCGCAGCGGCCAGGTCGCCTTGAAGTTCGAGCTGCGCACCGCGCACAGTCGCGAGCCCGCGACCGGCACCGCGACCTTCGACGTCACTGTGCACTGACCGCGTGTCGGCGGCCGTCGCGGCCCTTGGCGCCTGTGTCGCTCGTCGGCAAGCCCACGCTCCAGCTCGCGACGCGGGCGGACGCGGGGCGAATCGCGCGCATGTCGCGCGACCGGATCGAATCCGGGCTGGGCTGGAGCTGGACCGCCCCGCGGGTGCTGCGCAGCATCGACGACGCGCAGACCAATGTCGTGCTGGCGAAGCTGGCTGACGAGATGGCCGGCTTCGGCGTCATGAAGTACCACGACGAAGAAGCGCATCTGCTGCTGCTGGCGGTCGACGCCGCCGCGACGCGGCGCGGCGTGGCGAGCGCGCTCGTCGAATGGCTCGAAGCCTCGGCGACGGTTGCCGGCCTCGGGCAGGTGCTGCTCGAGGCGCGCGCCGGCAACGCGGCGGCCCGGGCGTTCTACCGAAGTCGCGGGTATGTCGAGATCCAGGAGCTTCCCGCCTACTACCGGCAGCGCGAGCCGGCGGTTCGTCTCGCGAAGGATCTCTGGTGGACGGGCCCGGTGTCGAGCCGGCCACCGGCGGCTTGATGGCCTGAGAACCTGATCCGACATGCCCGCTCGGACACGCCGGATTCATTCACAGGTTCTTGAGCGCCCCGAGGTGATCAGGCCAGCAACGAGCCGCTGCGGGTGACGCGGTCGGTGGCGCCCTGGTTCGAGTAGAGGCCGACGCTTTCGCGCGGCATCAGCACGTCGATGGCGCGATCGAGCGCGGCAGTGGCGCGGGCGAGCGATTCGCGCTGCGCGGCGACCTCGCCGCCGGCGCTCGCGAGGCGGTGACGCAGCGCCTGGGGCAGGGCGTTGCCGCGCGCCGCGCGCGAGAAGTGGTCGACGGCTTTCGCCAGGGCACGGTGCAGTTCGGTCGCGTGCAGGTCGATCGCGGCGCTGTCGCGCTGCCGCAGGGAGGCGCCGAGCTCGCTCAGGCGTTGCTCGACGAGCGCGAGCGCGCCTTCGAGTTCGGGGCTCTGTGCGGGGGGGCGGGAGCGGTCGGGGGTGCCGGGGACAGACATCAACGGTCTCGGTTCGTCATCGCAGGGTGCTGCCGAAGCAGCGGCTTCGCGCCGCGCCACCACCGGCGGCTGCAACGCATCTTCGGTACGGGCCGGCCGCTGTCGCGCCGCGCCGAGTCGTCATGCCGCACCGGGCGGGTGCCGCGCACCTCGCGCGCGGTCCGCGGGCGGCAGAAACGATCCGCCCGAGAACGATCATCAGGTCTTCGTCAGCAGTTCCTTGGCATTCGAGATCAACTTGTCGGCGATCGCCTCCGGGTTGATCTTGAAACTGCCGTTATCGATCGACTGCGAAATCCGGGCGACCTTGTCGGCATCGAAATCGGCGCTGCTGCCGCTCGACAGCAGGTTCGTCGCTTCACTCGATATCGCGATCTTCGCGCTCGCATCGGCTTTGGCCGGAATTGCGCTCGGCGCCGTGCTGGACGCCGTCTTGCTTTCGTTGCTCGCCGGCGTGCCGTTCGTGGCAGGCGCTGCGGCGGGTTTATCCGCGGGATGGCCGATCTTCATATTGCTCTCCAGGGGGCGGAGCGAGTGCCCTGCCGTTCAAGATGAACGTTGTATCGGCCCCTCGAATGGCGACTTTAGTGTTTTCTGCACATTTGGGAAGCCCGGGCCCCGAACCCACCTGTTCGCGGGGGTGCGAGTCAAGGACAAATGACACGCTCGGCGCCCCGACTTCAATTCTTCGGCGCTCCGGCCTCCGGCGCCCACTGCGGCCCCCGCCGGGTCACAGCGCCACCTCCACGCGCCGGCCGCCGACGGCCTGGCCGGTCACCACCCGGCCGCTCTCGGTGCGAACACGCACCGGTTGACCCTCGACGCCATTGCCGAGCGCCTGGCCCTCGCCCTCGACACTGAATCCCGCCCCGAGCGCCACCAGCGCCACGGTCTCGCCGGCGCTGAAATACTGACGCGGCTTCAGGTGCGACTGACGCACGCTCTGGCCGGGACGCAGCGCCCGGGCGAGCACCCGGCCGACTGCCCGGTCGGCATCGAGCACGGGGGCCGACGCCTCCTCCGCGAGATCGACCTCGGCCAGGGTGACATCGGCCGCGCCGAGCATGCTTCCCGCCGCCGACGCCGAGGTCGCGACCAGGGCGTTGCCGAAGGCCTTCACCGTGACCGGCAGGAACACGTTCCATTTCACCGCGCCCAGCGCACAGCGCAATCCGATCCGGCTCTTCCCCCAGAGGCGCATGCCGTCCGGCAGATAGGGCTCGATGCGTTGGCAGGGCGCGAGGTGCAGGCGCGGGTCGAGCTGCCCGACGCTGACCTCGATGCGCGGCAGGCCCCGCATGCCGGCGGGGGCGTCGGCCATCGCGAGTTCGCGGACTTTCTGCGCGACCTCGGCGGTCGCCTCCGGCGTCTCGGGTGATGCGGGCAGTGCAGGCGATGCGGGCATCTGCGCCGCGCAGAGCTGGGCGAGCATCCCCAGCAGGCCGACGGCGAGTGTCCGTTGGAGGCGGAGGCGGGCTGGGGCGGCGGTGACCATGGCGAGCACTGTAGGGCCGGCAACGTCGCGCCGGGGTCGCGAAATGGCCGGCTTTAGGCGGTCTGATCGGGCCGATCGGCAGGTGCCTGCCTGACCACAATGACGCCACGCGCCGCTCCATGCCGTCCGGACTTCCGGCAGCACACCGCGCCGACGAGACCGCCATGCTCAACCGACTCACCGACTCGCTCGACTTCCAGGCCCAGGCGCTGACCCTGCGCTCGGAGCGCCAGCGCCTGATCGCCAGCAACATCGCCAACGTCGACACACCCGGCTACGTTGCGCGCGAGATGAATTTCAGCCAGGCGCTCGTTCAGGCGACCGGCGGCGGCCAGCCGGCGGCGACGCTCGCGACGAGTCAGGCCGGCCATATCGGCACCGGCCGTGGCGGCGCGGGCGCGGACGCCGGGCTGCTCTATTCGAGCGCGAGTCAGACCAGTCTGGACAACAACACCGTCGACATGGACCGCGAGCGCGCGAGCTTCGCGGACAACTCGATCAAGTACGAAGCGACGCTGCGCTTCATCAACAGCAACGTCCGGACGACGCTCAGCGCGATCACCGGTCAGTGACAAAGGCGCTGAACCAGAACCGGTTCGGCGAAGGGCGGAGGGCACAGGCATGGCCTTGATGGGCATTTTCAACGTTTCGGGCAGCGCTGCCAGTGCGCAGAGCCAGCGGCTCAACGTCGTCGCGAGCAACCTTGCGAACGTCGATACGGTGGCCGGCCCGAACGGCCAGGCCTACAAGGCCCGCCAGGTCACGTTTCAGAGCGTGCTCGTCGGCGCCGATCCGAACGATCAGACGGCCACCGGCGTCCAGGTGAACGCCGTGACCGAGGATCAGACCGTCGGCCGCCGCGTCCACGACCCGTCGCACCCGAGCGCCGATGCCGAGGGCTACGTCACCTACAGCAACGTCAATGCGGTCGAGGAGATGGTCAACATGATCTCGGCCTCGCGTTCCTACCAGAACAACATCGAAGTCATGAACACGGCCAAGAGCCTGTTGATGAAGACCCTGCAGATGGGCCAGTGAGTACAGCGGCTGCGCCTGCGCGCTTGGCGCGGCGCCCAGCCCTCTGCCGCCATTGAGCCGACCTTTCGCTTCCGAGGACCCCGACCATGTCAGCGCTTTCCAGCACCCAACTCTCGAGCCTCAACGGTTCGATCGCCGGCACCACCGGCAGCAGCTCCGCCTCGACGAGCAGCTCGAGTGCGGTGACCCAGACCGACGCCGCCGGCACGCAGCAGCAGTTCCTGAAGCTGCTGACCACGCAGCTGCAGAACCAGGACCCGCTGAACCCGATGGACAACGCGCAGCTCACGAGCCAGATCGCGCAGATCAACACCGTGAGCGGCATCGCGACCCTCAACACCAGCGTCACGGCGCTCTCCAACCAGTTCATGCAGATGCAGGCGCTGCAGAGCGCGTCGCTGGTCGGCAAGGACGTGGTCGTGCCGGGCAACCAGCTCAACGTCGAGAACAACACCGGGGAGGGCGCCTTCTCGCTCGACACGCCCGCCAAGGAAGTGAAGGTCGACATCATCAATTCGTCGGGCGTCGTTGTCGGCAGCATGAACCTCGGCGCGCAGAAGGCCGGTCAGCAGACCTTCCAGTGGCCCACCGGCAGCGTCGACACGAGCAACGGCCTGACCTTCAAGGTCACTGCGAGCGACGGCACCAACGCCCTGACGCCGACCCTGCTGATGACCGACCGGGTCGTCGCCATCAACACTTCGGGCGATACCTTGCAGCTCGAACTGCAGAAGGCGGGCACCGTGCCCTACAGCTCGGTCAAGGCGCTGAACTGAACCTCTCAACTTCCACAGGGGAATTCTCATGAGCTTTCAACAAGGCCTCTCCGGGCTCAACGCCTCCAGTCAGAACCTGGACGTCATCGCCAACAACGTCGCCAACGCCAACACCGTCGGCGCGAAGGAGTCGCGGGCGGAGTTCGGCACTCTCTATTCGAATGCGATCAGCAGCACCTCCGTCGGCATCGGCGTGAGCGTGCAGGCGGTGACGCAACAGTTCTCCCAGGGCAGCATCACCTCCACCGGCAATGCGCTCGACCTCGCGATCAACGGCAACGGCTTCTTCGAGGTCAACAACGGCCAGCAGACGCTCTACACCCGAAACGGCCAGTTCCAGACCAACAAGGACGGCTACATCGTCAGCAACGCCGGCCTGAAGCTCGTCGGCTACCCCGCCGGCAAGGACGGCACGATCCAGCCGGGTGCGGCCGTGCCCCTGCAGCTGCCGACGGGCAACGTCGCGCCGAACGCCACGACCAAGAACGTGATCGAGATGAACCTCGATTCGCGCAAGGCAGCGACGCTGCCGACGGGCACGCCGCAGATCGACTTCAGCGACGCGACGACCTACAACAACGCTACCTCCGTCACCGTCTTCGACAAGCAGGGGCAGGACGTCGCGCTGACCTACTACTTCCAGAAGACTGCCGCCAACACCTGGAACGTCTACGCGACCGCGGATGGCACGCCGGTCTCGACCGATTCGTCGAACAACCCGACGCCGATCACGACGATGACTTTCCCCGACACCGGCGCCGCGCCCACGTCCCCCACTCAGCCGGTGAGCTTCGACATCCCCGCGACCACCAACGCGAGCGGGGGCGCGACACTGCCGATCGCCGGCGTGATGCTCGACGTGACCAAGGCGACGCAATACGGTTCGACCTTCGGCGTGACCAGCCTGTCGCAGGACGGCTATGCGGCCGGCCAGCTCACCAGCGTCTCGATCGAGAAGACCGGCATCGTGACGGCGACCTATTCGAACGGCCAGTCCAAGCCGGCCGGGCAGATCGAGATCGCCAACTTCCGCAACGTGCAGGCGTTGTCGCCGCTCGGCGGCAATCTCTGGGCGCGCAGCTTCGCGTCCGGCGACCCGGTCACCGGCACGCCGTCGAGCGGCAACCTCGGCAGCTTGCAGGCCGGCGCGCTCGAGGAGTCCAACACCGACCTCACGAGCGAACTCGTCAACATGATCACCGCGCAGCGCGTCTACCAGGCCAACGCGCAGAGCATCAAGACCGAAGACCAGGTGCTGCAGACGCTGGTCAATCTCCGTTGATGGTACCCCCGGCCCGGCGGGTACACCGGTCCACCCCCCGAGGGGGTCGGGCCTTGCTTGGGGCGGCCCGGCGCGGCGGCCCGAGGGTGGCGCCCCCGGCCCGGCGTGGCGGCCCGTCGAAAGACTCGTGCCGGCCCGGCGCCCGGGGTCCGGTCGATGTTGAGGAG
>CAZZWY010000181.1:1807-7746 GCA_964657785.1 uncultured Acetobacteraceae bacterium | reverse complement strand
ATACGGCTGCTGCCCGGGCAGCCGCTCGAGCGGGTCGAGCGTGATCGCGAAGCGGCCCTTGCCGTTGACGTCGAGCAGCGCCTGGAGCTGCGCGTCGGGCGGCACGTCGCCGACGACCTTGGCCGTCAAGCGAAACGCCAGGTCGGGCTGCACTTCGGCGACGGCCAGCTTGACCGGCCCGTCGCCATGCGCCTGCAGGATCAGCGCCCCGTTGAACTTGATGTTGGCCTGCATCAGGATGCCGGCGGCCGCCATCTCGCCGAGCAGCGCGCGCACGGGCGGTGCGAAGACGTCGTCGGCCGCGGCTCGCCGGGCAAGCACTTCTCGCCACGGTTCGGTCAACCGGACGAGCATGCCGCGCACCGGCAGACCCTCGAAGAGGAACTTGTGCAGCTCGGTCATGTCGCCACCCCGTTCGCGACGCACGCCGTCAAGCCGCGCCTGCCTTTCAAGCGATCCTCTTCAGACCGGCACGAAAGCGCCGCGCGTTGCCGACGTAGTGGAGCGCGCTGCGTTCGAGCAGCGCCCTCTGCTCGGCCGTCAGCTGGCGGATCGCCTTGGCCGGGCGGCCGAGGATCATCGATCCGTCGGGGAACTCCTTGTCCTCGGTGACGAGCGCGCCCGCCCCCACGAGGCAGCTCCGGCCGATCCTGGCGCCGTTGAGCACGACCGCCTGGATGCCGATCAGCGACCCGTCGCCGATGGTGCATCCATGCAGCATCACCTGATGGCCGACCGTGACGTTGCGCCCGATGTGGACCGGGCTGCCCTTGTCGGCGTGAATCACTGCGCCGTCCTGCACGTTCGAGCCGTCGCCGATCAGGATGGGCTCGGTGTCGCCGCGCACGATGGCGCCGAACCAGACGCTCGCCTCTTCGCCGAGCTGCACGTCGCCGATCACCTCGGCACTGTCGGCCACCCAGGCCGAATCGGCCAGTCGGGGCTGGAATTCGTCGAGCTGGTAGAGGGCCATGGCGGAGTCGGGAAGTCGGTATCCATAATTCTAGGGTCCGATGCTGCAGCTCGTCGTTTGCCGGATGCTGGCTCGTTGCAAAGGGCCCCTCGGCCTGCCCCATGAACATTCGCCAGCGCGCCCTCGAGATCCTCGTCCTCGCCGACCCGCCCGCGAAGGCGTCGCAGGCCCGAGCGCTCCTCGAAGCCTTCGATCCCCACACGTCGATCGACACCGAGGCGGTGCTCGCGCCGCTTCCGGGACTCCCCGGCCGGCCGGCGGCGCCTCGACTCCTGTCGCCGAAGCAGGTGCCGTCGCGCTCGCCGTTCACGGTGGCCGGGCGGGCGGCGCTGCTGCACGCGGTCACCCACATCGAGTTCAACGCCATCAACCTCGCGCTCGACGCCGTCTGGCGCTTCCCCGGCCTGCCGGACGCCTACTACCGGGACTGGCTGCGCGTGGCGAGCGAAGAGGCACTCCACTTCAGCCTGCTGCGCGCCCACCTTCAGGCACTCGGCTGGGACTACGGTCAATTCGACGCGCACGACGGACTCTGGCTGATGGCCGAGCGCACCGCGCACGATGTGACCGCACGCATGGCGCTCGTCCCGCGAACGCTCGAAGCGCGCGGGCTCGACGCGGCGCCGCCGATGCAGGCCCGGCTGCGCCAGGCCGGGGATCTGCGGGCGGTCGAGATTCTCGACGTCATCCTGCGGGACGAAGTCGGCCACGTCGCGATCGGCAACCACTGGTACCGATGGCTCTGCGAGCGCGACGGGCACGACCCGGTGAAGCTCTACCCGGTGCTCGCTGAACGCTACGGGGCACCGAGGCTGCGGGGCCCCTTCAACCTGCCCGCGCGCCGCGCCGCCGGCTTCAGCGAGGCGGACCTGGCGCAGCTCGACTCAGCGGCGCGCCGGTCCTGCGATCAATGAAAACGCTCGGCCTCTGAAGTCGGCAAGCGGGCGCGTCAGGTCGCCTGGCAGGTCGGGTCGACCGGCAAGGCCAGCGTCGGCAGCAGCTGTCGCCAGAGCCGCTTCCACACCGGCCAGTCGTGGCCGCCGTCGGTCGTGAAGACGCGCGACGGCGGCAGCGCCGCGGCGAGCACGTCGTCGTTGAAGACGAAGCGATCCGTGAGACCGTAGCCGAGCACGAAGGGCGCCTCGGGCGAGCCGGCATCCGGTCCGGCACCCGCACGCTGCTTGAGCCAGCGCCAGAGGTTGCCGTCGAGATCGTCGGCGCCCGGCGAGCCGTCCGCGGGGGTCCAGGCCCGCAGGCCGCCTGCCTGCGCGATCTGCGCCGCGATGTCGCGCGAGCCGAGATACGGTGCCAGCGCGACGATGCCGTCGATGTCCTCCGGCCGCGCCTGGGCATAGAGCATCGCCCCCAGGCCGCCGATCGAGATGCCGGCGATCCAGATGTGCCGGTATCCCTGCGCACGGGCCGGCGCGATGACGTCGGCACGCAGCCGATCGATGATCGACCGCTCGCGGTAGTAGGCGACGTGCGCGTCGACGAGCCGCAAGTCGACCGCGATGCGACGTTCGCGCAGCGCGGCGACGAATCCCTCGCGCTCGAAGTCCTCGGGCAGCGAGTACGACCCCGGCAGCAGCACCAGCAAGGTGTCGGGACGCGACGCGCAATGCGCATCCGCCGCGATCACCCTGAGGGGGACCGTCGCAGGCCGCCAGAAGCCGCAGCCGGCCAGCAGCAGCGCCAGCGCCGTCGCCGTGAGGCCGGCAACGACCCGTCGCTGCCCGCCCCCGACCGCGAAACATGCAACATGTTGTTTCCGAGGCAAATTACACACGGTGTTGTGGCGTACCCATTTCAGGTGATGTGCAAGGCCCCCCGGTCGGGGGACACTCTCGGATGCGCTGCGAGGCGCGCCGTTTCGCGTCACACCCGCCCCATGAATTCTGCACCCTGCTCTCCGCGCTTCGATCCGATCCTGCCGCTCCACAAGGGGCTGCGGCAGGTCATGTTCGACGTCCTGACGCAAGTGGGCGCGCTGGACGTGGCGGACATCTTCGCGGTCGACGGTTGCGCCCAGGAGGTCAGCCGCCTGGTCGACCTGCTGCCCTCGACGGCCGCCACGCTGGGCCCGACGGTCGAGGCGCTCTATCAGCGCGACGCCGCGGCGCGACGCGATGCGGCGGACCATCTCTACCGGGTGCTCACCGCGGTCGTCACCGAGCAGTTGCTCGCCCAGCAGCAGACGGAAGCGAGCCGCACCGCGGCGCTTCAATCGCGCCACACCGACGAGGCCTTGCGCGCGATGCGCCGACTCCAGCTCGGCGCGATGAGCGAAGCTGAACTCGCCGAGGCCCTGCGCTCGCTCGGCACGGCGCTGACGCCTACCGAACTCAGCGCCTTCGTCGACGATCTCCAGGCGACGGTCGATTCGCAGACCTTCGGCTGCCTGATCGACACGCTGCGGCGTCGCCTGCCGACACCTCGCTGGGAACGGATCGCGCGCGAGCTCGGTCTGGCCGACGCGCCCAGCATGCCCACCCCGCGCCCAGGACGCGGCATTCCCCCCGCGAGCGCCTGCCCGAGCGGGCCGCGCCGCCAGCATCGGGCCGATCGGCACCGCCTGCTGACCCAGTGATCACGGACAGCGCCTGACCGCATCCAGTTCGACAGCGGCGTCGCGGCCATTCAAAAACACCGTGACGTCGCGGCGCGCCGGATGGCGGGCTGCGGACCCCTGATCAAGATCCACGCGGGAACGCGCACGGCATCCGCGAACGAAATGCGTCGGGAGGGGGCGGCAGCGCGCCGATCTCGACCAGCCAGCGCTTGCATGCGTGGCCGAGGTGAGTGAGAACGTCGTCGCTGAAACGCTCCCGGCGCCTTAAAGGATTTTTTTCGGCTCCTGGTCAATAGCGCCACCGGTGGCACCGACATTACTCTGGGGAGTTCCTCAGGTCCGAACAATCACCCCGTTTCTCAGACCGACAACGTCAGTGCGATCGGTACGGATCAGACAAGCAGCACGGGCCGCGTCGGGACGACCGACAGGAACCATTTCGATACCATCCTGACGCCGGGCGACACCTGCTACCTCCAGGCGATGCCGACACACGGTGTCTCGCGTCAGACCCCGGCGAGCACCCGCAGGTGCACCGCCACGCTCCGCGCGAGGGCACCGAGGTTGTAGCCCCCCTCCAGGCAAGAGACGATGCGGCCTTGCGCGTAGCGGTCGGCCAGCTCCTTGATGCGCAAGGTGATCCATTCGTAATCGGCCTCGACCAGGCCGAGCTGGCCGAGATCGTCGTCACGGTGGGCGTCGAAGCCGGCCGAGATGAAGATCATCTGCGGGCGAAAGGCTTCGAGGCGCGGCAGCCAGTTCGCCTCGATCAGCGCGCGCACTTCCGCCCCCCGGGTATAGGCCGGCACCGGCAGGTTGACCATGTTGGTGCCCATCGGCACGCCGCCGCTGAAGGGGTAGAGCCGGTCCTGAAAGATGCTCGCCATCAGCACGCGTTCGTCGCCGGCGATGATGTCCTCGGTGCCGTTGCCGTGGTGGACGTCGAAATCGATGATGGCCACCCGCGAGAGCCCGCGCACGTCGAGCGCGTGGCGCGCCGCGACGGCGACGTTGTTGAAGAAGCAGAACCCCATCGTCGCGTCGCGCGTCGCGTGATGCCCGGGCGGGCGCACCGCGCAGAACGCGTTGCCGCAGTCGCCGTCGATCACCGCATCGGTTGCCGCGACCGCCGCGCCGGCGGCACGCTGGACCGCGGCCCAGGTCCCCGGGCAACCGACGGTGTCCGGATCGAACGCCAGCAGGCCGCCCTCGGTCTGCAAGCGCAGGAGCCGGTCCCGGACGGTATCGACATAACCACTCGCGTGGGCATGACCGAGGTCGGACAGTGCGACCAGCGGCGCTTCGCGGCGGTCCAGCGCGACGTCGAGGCCGGTCGCGAGCAGGTAGTCGTCGATCGCGGCGAGCCGCTGCGGGCACTCCGGGTGACCCGCGCCCATGTCGTGTGAACTGCAATCGGAATGGCTGTAGAAGGCGGTCGTCATGGCGATCTCGAAGCGATCAATTCAGGTAACGTGGCACGATGGACAAATCGCTGGCAGCCCGACTCACCGATCTGACCGACCAGATTAGCACGATCATCGTCGGCAAACGGGCGCAGATCGAGGACGGCATCGCCTGCCTGCTGGCCGCCGGCCACCTGCTGATCGAGGACGTTCCGGGCGTCGGCAAGACGACGCTGGCGCACGCGCTCGCCGCCTCGCTCGGCCTGAAGTTCTCGCGTACCCAGTTCACCGCCGACCTGATGCCGTCGGACCTGATCGGCGTCAGCATCTACGAGCGCAGCAAGGAGAGCTTCGTCTTCCATCCGGGGCCCGTCTTCACCCAGGTGCTGCTCGCCGACGAGATCAACCGCGCCGGGCCGAAAACCCAGAGCGCGCTGCTCGAGGCGATGGAGGAGCATCAGGTCACGGTCGACGGCGAAACCCGCACCCTGCCGGAGCCTTTTTTCGTCATCGCGACGCAGAATCCGAGCGACCAGCTCGGCACCTATCCGCTGCCCGAATCGCAACTCGACCGTTTCCTCATGCGCATCACGCTCGGCTACCCGGACCAGGCCAGCGAGCGGGCGCTGCTCGCGGGGCAGGACCGGCGCGAAGCGCTGAGCGGCCTGCGCGCCGTGATGCCGCCGGCGCAGCTCTTCGAGGCACAAAAGGCGGTGCGCGCCGTCCACGCCTCCGACGCGCTGCTCGACTACCTCCAGGCGCTGATCGCCGCCACGCGCTCCGGGCGCTGGTTCGTCGAAGGCTTGAGCCCGCGTGCCGGCATCGGCGTGCTGCGCGCGTCCCGAGCCCGCGCGCTGATGGCGCAGCGCGATTACGTCGCCCCCGACGACATCCAGTCGGTGCTGCCGCAGACGATCGCGCACCGGCTGCTGCCCGTGGCCGGCGCGGGCCGGGGCGCCGGGGCCGTGATGAAGGCCGGCAGGGCCGAGCC
>CAZZWY010000181.1:0-1797 GCA_964657785.1 uncultured Acetobacteraceae bacterium | reverse complement strand
GCAGCTCGCCCTGCCGCCCGCACTGAACGTCGCCGCGCAGGTCCGGGCCCGATTCAACGTCTGGCTGAAGCGCCGCCTGCCGCGCACCGACACGCTGCTGCTGACGCAGGGCAACATCTACATCCTGCCGACGCGGGCCGGGATGATGTTCTGCCTCACCCTGCTCGTGCTGCTGCTCGCGTCGATCAACTACCAGCTCAACCTCGGCTATGTGCTGACCTTCCTGCTCGCCGGCAGCGGCCTGATGTCGATGCACCTGACGCATGCGACCTTGCGCGGCCTCACACTGCACCTGAAGCCGCCGCCGGCCGTGTTCGCCGGCGACGCGGCCGCCCTCGATCTGGTGTTGACGAGCCCGGGCCGGGCGCGCTTCGGCATCGGCCTGAAGATCGCCGGCGCGCCGGAAGCGAGCCTCAGCTGGATCGACGTGCCGGCCCTCGGCCAGGCGCTCACCCAGATCAGCTTCGTTCCGACACGCCGCGGCGGGCACGCCGCGCCGACCCTCAGCGTCGAGACCCGCTTCCCGCTCGGCCTCTTCCGCGCCTGGTCGATCTGGCGCCCGGCCGCGCGGCTGCTCGCCTACCCGGCACCCGAGCGCCCGGCCGCGCCGCTACCGATGGCCCGGCCGATGCCTGGCGGCGTGGCGCAGGCCCATGCCGCCGACGGCGGCGAGGTGGAAGGCGTTCGCGCGTACAGGCGGGGCGATTCGGTCAAGCAGATCGCCTGGAAAAAAGCCGCCAAGGCGCTGGAGGCGGGCGGCGACCTGGTCAGCCGCGACAGCAGCGCCTCGGCGCACCAGGAACTCTGGCTCGACTGGCAGGGCTGCGCCTCGCTGCCGCCCGAGGAGCGGCTGTCGCGGCTGACCGCCTGGGTCGTCGGCGCGCATCGCGCGGGGGCCGAGTTCGGCCTGCGCCTGCCCGGGACCGAACTGCCGCCGGCCAGCGGCGACCTGCAACGGCGTCACTGCCTCGAGGAACTCGCCCTGTGGCGCTGACCCTGGCGCTGCCGCGCCGCTTGCCCGGAACGCTTTCCTGGCCGGGCTGGCGCCGGCTGCCGCGCGAGGCCCGCGACACCCTCTTCCTGCTTTGCGTGATCGGCTGGACGCTCTTCCCGCACCTGAGCCACCTGCCGCCGTGGTGCATGGCGCTTTCCGCCGCCGTGCTGCTCTGGCGCGCCTGGCTGGCGCTCGTCAACGCGGCGCTGCCGAATCGCTGGTGGCTGGTCGGCGTGCTCGGCGTCGCCGCGGCGCTCACGTTCTGGTCTTCCGGGACATTGCTCGGCAAGGAGGCCGGCGTCACGCTCGCCGTCGTGCTGATGGCGCTCAAGACGCTCGAATTGCGCGCGCGGCGCGACGCCTTCGTCGTCTTCTTCCTCGGCTTTTTCCTGGTGCTCACGCACTTCCTCTACTCGCAATCGCTGCTGGTCGCGCTCGCGATGCTGGTGTCGGTCTGGGGGCTCCTGACGTCGCTCGTGCTCGCCCACATGCCGGTCGGCCGGCCGAGCCTGCGCCATGTCGGCGGCCTCGCGGCGCGCACGGCGCTGCTGGGCGCGCCGGTGATGGCGCTGCTCTTCCTGCTCTTCCCCCGCGTCGGGCCGCTCTGGGGCGTGCCGCAGGACGGTCTCTCGACGACCGGCCTCTCCAACACGCTGCGGATGGGCTCGATCGCCGAAGTCGCGCAGGACGACCGGGTGGCGCTGCGGGTGAAATTCCTCGACCGCACGCCGCCGCCCCGGGCGCTCTATTTCCGCGGCCCGGTGCTGACGCGCTTCGACGGCGTCGAATGGCGACCTTCGCGG
>CAZZWY010000180.1:0-7769 GCA_964657785.1 uncultured Acetobacteraceae bacterium | reverse complement strand
GAACGCCGCCGCGAGCACCATCGCCACGCCGACCAGTGCCCCGGTGATCTGGTCCATCGATCTTCGGGTGGCCGCGAGCGGCGAGAGGCCTTCCTCGCTCATGATCCGTTCGACGTTCTCGACGACGACGATCGCATCGTCGACCAGCAGGCCGATCGCCAGCACCATCGCCAGCATCGTCAGCGTGTTGATCGAATAGCCGAACGCGGAGAGGACGGCGAAGGTGCCGAGCAGCACGACCGGCACCGCGATCGTGGGAATGAGCGTGGCCCGGATGTTCTGCAGGAACAGCAACATCACGAGGAAGACGAGGCCGATCGCCTCGAACAGCGTCTTCACCACGTCCTCGATCGAGATCTGCACGAAGGGCGTGGTGTCGTAGGGATAGACGGCATCGAGCCCGGAGGGGAACGTGGGCCGCAGCCGTTCGATCGTCGCCTTGACGGCGTTCGCGGTGTCGAGCGCGTTGGCGCCGGTCGCCAGCTTGATCGCGAGACCGGCGGCCGGCTTGCCGTTGAACTTCGAGTCGATCGAGAAGCTTTCGCTGTTCAGCTCGATGCGGGCGACATCGCGAAGCAGCACCTGCGAGCCGTCGGTGTTGACCTTGACCCGCACCTTGCCGAACTCGTCGGGGTTCTGCAGCCGCGACGGCCCGATGATCGTCGCGTTGAGCTGCTGCCCGGCGACCGACGGCAGGCCGCCCAGCTCGCCCGAGGCGATCTGAACGTTCTGCGACTTGATGACGTTGCTGATGTCGACCGGCGTGAGGGCGTAGTTGTTCAGCTTCACCGGGTCCAGCCAGATCCGCATCGCGTATTGCGCGCCGAAGAGCTGGAAGTCGCCGACGCCCTTGGTCCGGCTGATCGGGTCCTGGATGCTCGAGGCGATGAAGTCGGAAATGTCGCCGCCGGTCAGGCGGCCGTCCTGCGAGACGAAGCCGACGACGAGCAGGAAATTCTTGGTGGCCTTGGCGACGCGGATGCCCTGCGACTGCACTTCCTGCGGCAGCAGCGGCGTCGCGAGCTGCAGCTTGTTCTGCACCTGCACCTGGGCGATGTCGGGGTTGGTGCCCTGCTCGAAGCTGAGCGTGATCGTCATGCTCCCGTCCTTGTCGCTCTCGGACGAGAAGTAGAGGAGGTTGTCGATGCCGGAGAGCTGCTGCTCGATCACCTGCACCACGGTGCTCTGGACGGTGGCGGCCGAGGCGCCGGGATAGGTCACGGTGATCGCCACGGCCGGCGGCGCGATGCTCGGGTACTGCGCGATCGGCAGGCTGTGGATGGCCAGGCCGCCGAGCAGCATCACGACGATCGCGAGCACCCAGGCGAAGACCGGTCGGTCGATGAAAAATCGGGACAGCATGGGGGCTCCGGTCTAGCGCGACGGGTTGGACGACGACGTCGCGGCCGGGGCCGATGCGGCACCGCCGGGCGCCGACCCCGCCCCCTGGCTCGCCGGGGGCTTGTTCAGGTCGGCCTCCGAGATCTCGTGCGCCCGCACCGCCGCATTCGGCTTGGCGCTTTGCAGGCCCTGCACGATGACCTTGTCGCCGGCCTTGATCCCGTCGCTCACGAGCCAGTGGTCGCCGATCGCGCGGTCGGTCTTGATGGTGCGCTGTTGCGCCTTGCCGTCGTCGCCGACCACCAGCACGGTCGGTTCGCCGCGGGCGTTGTGCGAGACGCCCTGTTGCGGCAACAGCAGCGCCTGGGCGTTCACGCCTTCCTCGATGCGCTGGTGCACGAACATGCCGGGCAGCAGGATGCCGGACGGGTTCGGGTACTCGGCCCGCAAGGTGACCGAACCGGTGCCCTGGTCGACCGTCACCTCGGCGAACTTCAGCTTGCCCGACTGATCGTAGGCCGTGCCGTCTTCGAGGGCGAGCTTGACCTGCGCCTGGCTGTCGCTCGCCTTTTGCAAGGCGCCGCTCTTGAGCTCGCGCTGCAGCCGCAACAGCATCGTCGACGGCTGCACCACGTCGACGTAGATCGGATCGAGCTGCTGAACGGTCACCAGCGCGGTCGTCTGCCCCGACGCGACCAGCGCCCCTTCGGTCACCGACGAGCGCCCGGTGCGGCCCGAGATCGGCGACAGCACCCGGGTGTAGACGAGGTTGATGCGCGCGGTCTCGACCGTCGCCTTGGCCGAGGCGACGTCGGCCTCGGCCTGTGCCTGGGAGGCGACGGCGTTGTCGTAGTCCTGGCGGCTGACGGCGAGCGCGTCGGCGAGCGGTTTGTAGCGCTGCGCGAGCAGGCGGCTCGAGACCAGCGACGCTTCGGCCTTCGCCTGGGCGGCGACGGCGCTGGCGAGGTTGGCCCGGAAGGTCGCGGGATCGATCTGGTAGAGCGGCTGGCCCGCCTTTACGGTGCTGCCCTCGACGAACAGGCGCTTCAGGATCACGCCGCTCACCTGCGGCCGCACGTCGGCGACGCGGAAGGCGACGGTGCGGCCCGGCAGGTCGGTGGTCAGCGCGACCGCGCGCGGCTGCACGGTCACGAACCCGACCTCGGGCGGCGGTGGCGGCGCCGGCTTCTCCTCCTTCTTCGCACAAGCGCCCAGCACGAGCAGGCCCGAGACGGCAATGCACCGGGCGAGGCGGTGCGGCACTGCGGAGATCGACATGGACATTGACACTTCCCTCGGCGGGATGGGGATAGGGTGAGCGCCGGACCGACCCGTCGGAGAAACGGCGAAGGGGGCGACGCGGAATGTAACGGGAATCCCGGGTTTGTACCGAGACCCGCCTCAGCCGCGCGCCAGCACGGCGCGAAGCGCGGCGCCGGTGTGGCTCGCCGCGATGCCGGCGAGGCCTTCGGGCGTCGCTTCCCCGACCACGCGGCCGCCGCCCACACCGCCCTCCGGCCCGAGGTCGATGACCCAGTCGGCCTCGGCGATCAGGTCGAGGTCGTGCTCGATGACGACGACGCTGTGGCCGGCGTCGACGAGCCGGTGCAGGACCCGGATCAGGCGCTCGACGTCGGCCATGTGCAGACCGACGGTCGGCTCGTCGAGAACGTAGAGCGTGTGCGGCGCCTTCTGGCCGCGTCGACCGACGTCGTCGCGGACCTTGCTCAGCTCGCTCACGAGCTTGATGCGCTGCGCCTCGCCGCCCGAGAGCGTGGGCGACGGCTGGCCGAGCGTGAGGTAGCCGAGGCCGACGTCTTTGAGCAATTGCAACGGGTGCGCCACATTCGGCATCGAAGCAAAGAAGTCCACGGCCTCGTCGATTTCCATCCGCAGCACGTCGCCGATGCTCTTGCCGCGCCAGCTCACTGCGAGCGTCTCGGCGTTGAAGCGCTGGCCATGGCAGACGTCGCACGCCACCTTCACGTCGGGCAGGAAGCTCATGCCGATCGTGCGCACACCCTGCCCTTCGCAGCCGGCGCACCGTCCTTCGCCGGTGTTGAAGGAAAAGCGCGCCGGGGCGTAGCCGCGGGCTCTCGCTTCGAGCGTGTCGGCGAAGAGCTTGCGGATCGTGTCCCAGAACCCCACGTAGGTCGCCGGGCAGGAGCGCGGCGTCTTGCCGATGGGCGTCTGGTCGACCTCGAGCACGCGGTCGATGTAGCCCCAGCCGGTGATGCCGTCGCACCCCGACCATTTCGGCTTGGCGCCGCGAACATTGATGAACTGCAGGTTGGCGAGCAGCACGTCGCGGGCGAGCGTCGACTTGCCCGAGCCGCTGACGCCGGTGATGGCGACCAGGCGCCTGAGCGGAATGTCGACGCTGAGGTTGCCCAGGTTGTGCAGGTTCGCGCCTTCGATCGAGATCGGGCCGTGCTTCTCCTTTTCGGTCTGCGTCGGCGGCGCATCGAGCGACACCGCGCGCCGCGCCTGCAGCGGGTGGATCAGCGGGTGAGCCAGGAAGCGGCCGGTGACCGACTCCGGGTTCGCGGAAATCTCGGTCGCGCTGCCAACGGCCACGAGGTGCCCGCCGCGCTTGCCGGCGCCGGGGCCGATGTCGATGATGTGGTCGGCGCGGCGGATGGTGTCCTCGTCGTGCTCGACGACGACCAGCGTGTTGCCCTTGTCGCTGAGCTTTTGCAGCGCGTCGAGCAGGATGCGGTTGTCGCGCGGGTGCAGGCCGATCGTCGGCTCGTCGAGCACGTAGCAGACGCCTTGCAGGTTGCTGCCGAGCTGCGCGGCGAGCCGGATGCGCTGCGCCTCGCCGCCGGAGAGCGTCGGCGCGGCGCGGTCGAGCGTCAGGTAGCCGAGGCCCACCTCCTCGAGGAATTCGAGACGGCTCTTGATCTCGACGACGACGTCGCGGGCGATCTCGGCGTCGCGACCGCCGAGCGTCAGCGCGTCGACCCAGTGGCGCGCTTCGGTGACCGACCACTGCGCGACCCACGCGATCGAGTGCGACTCGAAAGTGACGAGGCGCGACGCCGGGTTGAGCCGCGTGCCCGAGCATTCGGGACACGGCTCGTCGACGACGCCTTCGACCTCCTGCTCCTCCGACGGGAAACTCTGTTCCTGGCCGCGGGTCTTGTCGTCGTCGCGAACCGAATCGTCGTAGGCCTTGCGCTGCTCGCCGGTCAGCGCCAGGCCGGTGCCGACGCAGGTCGTGCACCAGCCGTGCTTGCTGTTGTAGCTGAACATGCGCGGGTCGAGCTCGGGGTAGCTGGTGCCGCAGGTCGGGCAGGCGCGCTTGGTCGAGAAGACCTTGACCTGCCCGATGTGCGTGGTCGAGCCGCCGTTCTGCATTGCGCCGTGCAGGCCGTCGAGCGGCGTCAGCAGGTGCATCACGCCCTTGCCGAGCTCGAGCGCGCTCGCGAGCATCGCGCGCAGCTCGGCCTCGGTGTCGGCGCTGACGACGATGTCGCCGACCGGCAGCTCGAGCGTGTGCTCCTTGAAGCGGTCGAGCCGCGGCCAGGGGTCGACGCCGACGAACTCGCCGTCGACCCGCAGGTGCGTGTGGCCGCGGTTCTTCGCCCACTTCGCGAGGTCGGTGTAGAGCCCCTTGCGGGCGACGACCAGCGGCGCGAGCAGGCCGACATGCTCGCCGCGGTGGTCCCGCAGCAGCTGCGCGGCGATGCTCTCGGCGCTCTGCGGCTTCACCGGCGAGCCGTCGAGCACGCAGTGCTGCAGCCCGAGCTTGACGTAGAGCAGGCGCAGGAAATGCCAGACCTCGGTCGTCGTCGCGACCGTGCTCTTCCTGCCGCCGCGCGAGAGGCGCTGCTCGATCGCGACGGTCGGCGGGATGCCGTAGACCGCGTCGACCTCGGGCCGGCCGGCCGGCTGCACGATGCTGCGCGCGTAGGCGTTCAGCGATTCGAGGTAGCGGCGCTGGCCCTCGTTGAAGAGGATGTCGAACGCGAGCGTCGACTTGCCCGAGCCGGAGACGCCGGTCACGACGCTGAACTTGCCGCGCGGGATCGACACGTCGACCGACTTCAGGTTGTGCTCGCGGGCGTTGACGATGCGGATGTGACCTTCGCCGTCCTCGCCGCGGGGCTGTTGACGGGCTTCCCGAAGTCGCGTTTGGAGCGGCACCCCGTCCTCACCCCAACCCCCGCCCTCGCTTCGCTCTGCCGCGGGGAGAGGGAGCAATTCGCGCGCTTCGTGGACGTCGCCCATCGTCAGGTCGTAGTCGGCGAGGGCCCGGCCGGTGTGCGACGTGGGATGCCGCTTCACGTCCTCCGGCAGGCCGACGCAGACGACCTCGCCGCCCGCGTCGCCGCCTTCCGGGCCGAGGTCGATCACCCAGTCGGCCGCCCGGATCACGTCGAGGTTGTGCTCGATCACGATCAGCGAATGGCCCGCGTCGAGGAGCTTCCGGAACGACCGCATCAGCTTGGCGATGTCGTCGAAGTGCAGGCCGGTGGTCGGCTCGTCGAACAGGAAGAGCGTGCCTTTTTTCGCCAGCGGCTGGCGGCTGCTGCTCGCCATCTGCTGGCTCTCGGCGAGAAAACCGGCGAGCTTCAGGCGCTGCGCCTCGCCGCCGGAAAGCGTCGGCACCGGCTGGCCGAGCTTCACGTAGTCGAGGCCGACGTCGACGATCGGCTGCAGCACGCGCAGCACCTCGCGGTCGTCGCGGAAGAGTTGCACCGCCTCGCTGACCGTCAGCTCGAGCACGTCCGCCACGGACAGATCCCGAATCAGGTCGCCGGGGAGGCGCCGGTCGATCTTCACGTCGAGCAGCTCGCGCCGGTAGCGGCGGCCGTCGCAATCCGGGCAGCGCAGGTAGACGTCGGAGAGGAACTGCATCTCGACATGCTCGAAGCCCGACCCGCCGCAGGTCGGGCAGCGGCCGTTGCCGGCGTTGAAGCTGAACATGCCGGGGCCGTAGCCGCGTTGCAAGGCGAGCGGCGCCTGCGCGAAGAGCTTCCTGATCTCGTCGAACGCACCGACGTAGCTCGCCGGGTTCGAGCGTGCGGTCTTGCCGATCGGCGACTGGTCGACGAAGACGGCGTCCAGCAGCCACTCGGCGCCGAGCAGCGCGTCGAATTCGCCGGGTGATTCGGTCGCACGGCCGAAGTGGCGGGCGAGCGCCGGGGCGAGCACGTCCTGCATCAACGTGCTCTTGCCGGAGCCGGAAACCCCGGTGACGCAGACCAGGTGCTGCAGCGGGAACTCGACCGACACGTCTTTCAGGTTGTGGTCGCGCACGCCCTGCAGGATCAGCTTCGGCGTCGCCTCCGTGACGAGCCGCTTCAATCCCATGCCGACGTGGCGCCGGCCGCCGAGGTAGGCCCCGGTCAGCGTGTCGGCCTGGCGACACGCTTGCGGCGTGCCGTCGAACACGATCTCCCCGCCGCGTTCGCCCGGGCCCGGGCCCATGTCGATGAGCCGGTCGGCCGCCAGCATCACGGCCGGATCGTGCTCGACGACGACGAGCGTGTTGCCGGCGTCGCGCAGGCGCTGCATCGCTTCGATGATGCGGTTCATGTCCCGCGGGTGCAGGCCGATCGACGGCTCGTCGAGCACGAAAAGGGTGTTGACGAGCGAGGTGCCGAGTGCCGTCGTCAGGTTGATGCGCTGGACGTCCCCGCCCGAGAGCGTGCGGCTCTGCCGATCGAGCGTGAGGTAGCCGATGCCAACGTCGCAGAGGTACTTCAGCCGCGTGCGGATCTCGTCCTGCAGCAGCTTGAGCGCATCGTCGAGCAGGCTGCTCGGCAAGGTCAGCCCCTCGAAGAAGCGGTGCAGGCGCTCGATCGGCACCAGCATCAGGTCGTGCACCGTGAGCCCGGGCAGCGCCTCGAGCTGCTCGCGCGACCAGGCGGTGCCGACCGGCAGGAGGCGCTTCGCCGGCGCGAGCACGGCATCGGCGTCGTCCTTCGTTCCGAGGCGCCAGAGCAGCGCCTCGGTCTTCAGCCGCGCACCGGCGCAGGCCGGGCACGGGGTGTAGCTGCGGTACTTCGACAAGAGCACGCGGATGTGCATCTTGTAGGCCTTGCTCTCCAGGTACTCGAAGAAGCGCTTGACGCCGTACCACTGCTTGTTCCAGTTGCCTTTCCAGTCGGGGGTGCCGTGGATCACCCAGTCGCGCTGCGCCGGCGAGAGCGCGTTCCACGGCGTGTCGCGCGGGATGCCGGCCTCGCCGCCGTACTTGAGCAGGTCCTCCTGACTGTCCTTCCAGGCCGGCGTCTGCATCGGCTTGATCGCGCCGGCGCGCAACGTCTTCCTGCCGTCCGGGACGACGAGCCCGTAGTCGACACCGATCACCCGGCCGAAGCCGCGGCAGGTCTCGCACGCCCCGTAGGCCGAGTTGAACGAGAAGAGCGCGGGCTGCGGATCGGCGTAGCGCAGGTCGCTGTCGGGGCAGTGCAGCC
>CAZZWY010000179.1:0-7796 GCA_964657785.1 uncultured Acetobacteraceae bacterium | reverse complement strand
CCACCTGCTCGTGTGCACCGGCCGGTCCTGCGTGGCCGACGGCATGGACGCCGACCGGCTGGCGGAGATCGGCCGGAAGCTTCAGGCCGCGGGCTTGCTCAACGACGGCGAATTGCGCGTCAAGCCGAGCCGGGCCGATTGCCTGGGTGCCTGCCGGAGCGGGCCGGTGATGTGCGTGCAGCCCGACGGCGTCTGGTATTGGGGCGTCACCCCGGCCGACTTCGACCGCATCGTCGAAGATCACCTGATCGGCGGCCGGGCGGTCGAGGACCTGGTATTTCACCGCGGCCCGGCCGTCGAGCCGGTGTGAGTCAGCGGACATGACGGCGCTGCCCGACGAACCACGCGCGACGCGGCGCCAGCCCGGCGACCCGGCACCGGTCTACGAGGTGCACGTGTTCGCCTGCACTCACCAGCGTCCGGCGACGCATCGGCGCGGCTGTTGTGCCAGCAAGGGATCGGAGGCGCTGGCGAACTACATGTGCCGTCGCGGCATGGTCACGGCGCGCGGGCGGCACATCCGCATCAACCTCTCCGGTTGTCTGAACCTGTGCGAATACGGCCCGGTGCTGGTGGTGTATCCGGAAGGCGTCTGGTACCGCTACGACACCGAGGCCGACATCGAGGAGATCCTCGACCGCCACGTGCTGCGCGGCCAGCGGGTGACGCGCCTGATGGTCACGCCGGACTTGTCACGCATGCACCGCTGAGGCGCGCGCGTCGGCGCCGCGCAGGCTGCTCGACCCCAACCGCTGCGCGCCGTTCGGCGCGTGCGCGCTCAGACCTTCTCCGTCGCCCGGGACGACTCCACGATCAGGCTCTCGAGCAACTTCTTCAGCTGCAGCGTCTTGCGCGGGCCGAGCGCACCTTCGATCGTCTCGTGATGCGCATCGACGCGCTCCTTCAGCCGCGCCACGACCTCGAGCCCGAGGTCGCTGATGAACACCCACACCCGCCGGTTGTCCACGTCGTCGGCAGCGCGTTGCACCACGCCCCGGCTGACGAGCTTGTCGATGTTCTTCGTCAGCGCCGGGCCGTTCAGCAGCACCTGAGCCGCCAGTTCGCCCATCGAATGCCCTTGCTCGTCCGAGAGCACGTGCAGAATGCGCCAATGTTCCTCGGTGAATTCCTCTTCGCCGAGCGATTGACTCAGGCCGATGCGCATGCGTCGATGAGCCGACGCGAGCAGGTACGCGAGGTACTGCGAAATATCTTGATCGGGCATGGTCTTTGCGCGTGCTTGCGGGTGACGAGATTCTAGCGGCGATACCTTTTCTTCGGAAACAATTGGTGCCGTTTTGACTCAGTGTGTGCGCTTCGCCACGTTTTGGTGCGTAGGACGGTGGATGGAAGGAAGTTGCGATGCAGACAGAACCTTCGCTTCGTCCGGTTGCACTGGTCGGCAACGCGGACCAGCGTGTCCCAGCGTCCCGTGGCCTCATTCGCCACGGCCTCGGGCACATGCCGGGGGACCGCCGGCGACAGTCCGGCAGCCGCCGTCCCGATCGCGGCGTCGAGCGGCGTCGCGGCGGTGATGACGTCGCTGGGCGGGTCTTCCGGGTGGGCCTCTGCGCCCCGTTGCGCGGGTCGGCCGGGATCTGGGGGCCGTCCTGCCTGGCGTCGGGCCAGCTCGCAGCGGCAGAGCTGAACCAGTCCTCCGGCATCGCCCACCGGCCTTGCGAACTGCGGCTCATCGACGCCTCCGACGAATCGGCAGACGTCGAGGAGACGGTGAAGGGGCTCGTCGAAGACGGCGAAGTCGATGCGCTGGTCGGCATGTGCATCAGCTCGGTCCGGCAGCGCATCGTCGGCGCCCTCGGCGGCAGCCTTCCGTTCGTCTACACCTGTCTCCACGAAGGCGGTGTCTCGGCGCCCGGCCTCTACGCCATCGGTGAGACGGCGCGCCGGCAGCTGCAGCCGTCGATCGCCTGGCTGAGCGCGCGCCGGCCCCTGCGCCGCTGGATGCTGCTCGGCAACGACTACGTCTGGCCGCGGGTGTCGCACCGCATCGCGGGCGACTGCATCGCCGCCAACGGTGGCGAAGTGGTCGCCGAAGCCTTCGTGCCGTTCGGCCAGACCGACTACACGCAGGTCCTCGACCAGTTGCGCCGTTCGCGTGCCGACGCGGTGCTGATCTCGATGGTCGGTCAGGACGCGATCGATTTCAACCGCGCGTTCGGCCACGACGGGCTGGGCGCCCGGGTGTTGCGCCTGTCGTGCGCGATCGAAGAAAACCAGCTGCTCGCGATCGGCGCCCGCCACACCGAGGGCCTGCATGTCGCGCTCGGCTACTTCGCCGCCCTGCAGACCGATGCCAACCTGTCGTTCAAGGAGCGTTACCGCGCCCGCTTCGGCGAACGTGCGCCGACGCTCAATTCGATCGGCCAGTCGGTCTACGAAGGTCTCCATTTCCTCGCGATGCTGCAAGACGACGGCTCGCCGAAGGTCGGTGGCCTTGCGACGCGCCAGGCGCCCCGGCCGTATGCGAGCGCGCGTTCAGCCGTCTATGTCGGGGCCGGCACCAACCACGCGCCGATCTACCTCGCGGTCGCCGAGGGCCATGCGTTTCGCGTCCTGACTCGGTTCTGAACGGATACGACGCGGCGGCTGCGACGGCTCGGTCGCCAAGAGCGTCTCGTTCCGACGCTGCCGCTTCCGCACCTCAGGCTGTCTTCTCGGTCGCCGCACAAGGCCAAGGCCGCGATGACGCCCGCATCGGCGAGCTGACGGGCCGGTCGCCCCTCGCCGCAATCTTCTAGATCGCGACCGGCGCCTTGATCGCGGGATGCGGGTCGTATCCCTCGACCGCGATGTCCTCGTACTCGTAGTCGAAGACAGAAGCGGGCTTGCGCCGAAGGTGCAGCGTCGGAAAAGCCCGTGGCGCCCGCGACAGCTGCAGCGCGACCTGCTCGGCATGGTTGCTGTACAGATGGCAGTCGCCGCCGGTCCATATGAAATCGCCGACCGCGAGATCGCACTGCTGCGCGACGAGATGAGTCAGCAGCGCGTAGCTCGCGATGTTGAACGGGACGCCCAGAAAGATGTCGGCGCTGCGCTGGTAGAGCTGGCAACTCAGCCGGCCCGGCTCGCCCGGGACCTGCGGGGGCGCGACGTAGAACTGGAACAGCGCGTGGCACGGCATCAGCGCCATGGCCGGCAGGTCGGCGACGTTCCAGGCGCTGACGATGATCCGGCGCGAGTCGGGGTTCGTCTTCAGCTGCCGGATCACCTCGGCGATCTGATCGATGTGGCCGCCCCCCGGCGTCGGCCAGGACCGCCACTGAACACCGTAGACCGGCCCGAGCTCGCCGTTCGGGCCCGCCCACTCGTCCCAGATCGTCACGCCGCGCTCCTGCAGCCAGGTGGCGTTGCCGTCGCCGCGCAGGAACCAGAGGAGTTCGAGGACGACCGACTTCAGGTGCACCTTCTTCGTCGTCACCAGCGGAAAGCCTTCGTTCAGGTCGAAGCGCATCTGGTGCCCGAAGACGCTCTTCGTGCCGGTGCCGGTACGGTCGGCCTTCCAGACGCCGTGCGCCTGCACGTGCCGCATCAGGTCTTCGTACTGGGTGCGGACGGGGCGGCGGGGGGCGTCTGAAGCGCCAGCGTCTGACGGCAGGTTCACGGCACGGCGATCGGTCGAAGCGAGGACAAATTATCGCCGCGCCCCGCGAAGGGAGCGTCGGCCGCCGTCTCGGCGAACTGGAGTGCCGCGAGCCGCGCGTAGAGCCCGCTGGAGGCGGCCAGATGCGCATGCGTGCCGATCTCGACGATCTCGCCGCCCTCCATGACGACGATGCGGTCGGCGCGCTGCACCGTGGCGAGGCGGTGCGCGATGACGAGCGTGGTGCGGTCCCTCATCGCCGATTCGAGCGCCGCCTGCACCATCCGCTCGCTCTCCGCGTCGAGCGCGCTCGTGGCTTCGTCGAGCAGCAGCAGCGGCGGATTCTTCAGGATCGCCCGGGCGATGCTGATGCGCTGGCGCTGCCCGCCCGAAAGCCGCACGCCGCGTTCGCCGAGGAAGGTCTTGTAGCCTGCCGGCAAGGCGCTGATGAAGTCGTGCGCGAACGCGGCCCGGGCGGCGTCGACGACTTCCGCGTCGCTCGCGTCCGGTCGACCGTAGCGGATGTTTTCCATCGCATCGGCGGAGAAGATGCAGCTATCCTGCGGCACGATGCCGATCCGCCGGCGCAGGTCGTCGAGTGCGAGCGACGTGACCGGCGCGCCGTCGATCCGCACCTCCCCCTCGGCAACGTCGTAGAACCGCAGCAGCAGCTGGAACACCGTGCTCTTGCCGGCGCCGCTCGGGCCGACGAGCGCCACCGTCTCGCCCGGAGCGATCTCGAGGTTGAACCGGGAAAGCGTCGCGTGCTGGGGCCGCGAGGGATAGCGGAACGTGACGTCGCGCAGGCTGACCGACGAGCCGCCGCGCGTCGGTGCGAGCGCCACCGGATGCGCGGGTGTCGCGATCGGCGAGCGCAGCGCGAGCAGCTCCATCAGCCGTTCGGTCGCGCCGGACGCCCGCAGCAGGTCGCCGTAGACCTCCGAGAGCACCGCGATGCTGCTGACGAGGATGATCACGTAGACCACCGTCTGCCCGAGGTGGCCGGCGCTGATCTGGCCCCGCTCGACCGCCTGCGTCCCCTGGTAGAGCCCGTAGAGCAGGGCGCCGAAGGTGGCGGTGATGATGAAGGCGACCAGCACTGCCCGCATCCGCGTGCGCTTGATCGCGACCTGGAAGGCGTTCTCGGTCGAGACGTCGAAACGGGCCGCCTCGCGCCGTTCCTGGGTGTAGCTCTGCACCACCGGGATCGCGTTCAGCACCTCGGCGGCGATCGCGCTCGAATCGGCGACCCGGTCCTGGCTCGCGCGCGAGAGCCGCCGCACGCGCCGCCCGAAGTAGACGCTCGGCAGCACGACGATCACGAGAATGCCGAGCACCTGCGTCATCACCCGGGGATTGGTGACCACGAGCATCGCCATCGCGCCGACGCCGAGGACGACGTTGCGCAGGCCCATCGAGAGGCTCGAGCCGACGACCGTCTGGACCAGCGTCGTGTCGGTCGTGAGGCGCGACAGCACCTCGCCGGTCTGGGTGGTCTCGAAGAACTCCGGGCTCTGCGTCACGACGTGGGCGTAGACGGCGTTGCGGAGGTCGGCCGTCACGCGCTCGCCGAGCCAGGTGACCATGTAGAAGCGCAGCGCCGAAAACAGCCCGAGCGCGGCGCCGACGGCGAAGAGCGCGAAGAAGTGTTCGCGCAGCGCCATGACGCGGGCGCCGGGGTCGGCGGCGACCAGGCCGCTGTCGATCAGCGACTTCAGCGCCGTCGGAAAGACGAGCGTGCTGACGGCCGCCATCACCAGGAAGACGACGGCCGCAGCGATTCTGCCGCGGTAAGGCCGCAGGAACGGCCGCAAGCCGCTCAGGGAGCGCACGTTGCGGGAGGGTGCAGGGGCCGCAGCCGCCGCGGGGGCCGACCCCGGGTTCGCCGGCAGCGGCGGAAAGGAACTTGCCATCCCGGAAGTGTAGGCGAGCGTCCCGCCGCGCCCGGTGGCCCGGACACGGTCCCCTGACAAGGCAGATATAGCCTTGACAATAAATGCCTAGGCAACTATAGTCGTGACATTCCGTTGGAGATGTGCTGCCGTGACGCTTTCCACCTCGCCCGCCGACTTCTACGAGTCCAGCAGCTACTGCGTCGAAGAGAGCATCGGCTACCTGATGAAGCGAATCCTTCTGTCGCTCGTCGCCCAGGCCGACAAACGCCTTTGCGTGCACGGCGTGACCAGTGCGCAGTGGGGGCCGTTGCTGAGGTTGCAGAACGCGGGCGCCTCGACCGTCGCCGAACTCGCCCGCTGGCTGCAGGTCGATGCCGGCGCGACGACGCGCCTGCTCGACCGGCTCGAGAAGAAGGGTTTGCTGAAGCGGGTGCGTTCGACCGAGGACCGGCGGGTGGTGCAGGTGGAACTCACCCCGGCCGGCGCGGCGGCGATCGTCGAAGTGCCCGCGGTGCTGTCGGAAGTGCTGAATGCGCACCTCGCCGGCTTTTCCAAGCCGGAGTGCATCGCGCTGAAGAGCTACCTGCTGCGGATGGTGGCCACCGGCGAAAGCATGCGCGAGGCGCAGGACGGGTCGAGCGAACTGCGGGCCCGCCTGGCTCCGTCGTCACCCGCCGCGAGCCAGAAACTGACCGCCTGAATTTCGTGATTGGGTTTCCCTCGATCCCGGAAGATTGACCGATTGAAAATCATGAACTTCCTCCAACGTTCTCCCAAGCACCCTGACGGATGCAGCGTCGACGCGCTGCTTCGCGGTGCCCGCAGCAGCCTGCCCACGCTGACCGCGGTCGCGATCGCCATCGCCTCGAGCGTGGTGTTGACCCTCGGCGGCTGCGCGAACAGCGCCGGAATCGCATCGGTCGCCAAGCCGGTGGACCCCGTCACCCTCGGCGTGAGCGGGGAGCGCGCGGCGGCGCTCGCGCCCGACTGGTGGGGCCAGTTCAACGACCCGGGGCTGACCGGCCTGATCGAACGCAGCCTTGCCGACAGCCCGAACCTGCGCTCGGCGCAAGCACGCCTCGCGCGCGCCCAGGCCTCCGCGGACCTGGCCCGCGCGGCCGACGGTCCGCAGCTCAACGGCGAGGTCGATGTCTCGCGCAACCGGTTCTCGGCGACCGGCATCTACCCGCCACCGCTCGGCGGCGGCACCTTCACGCTCGGCACGACGCAACTCAACGGCTCGTGGGAATTCGACTTTTTCGGCCGCAACCGGGCCGCGATCGAAGCCGCGATCGGCAGTGCCCGGGCCGCCGAGGCCGACGCCCAGGCGGCGCGCGTGATGCTCGCGAGCAACGTCGCCCGCAGCTACTTCCAGCTGGCGCGGCTCTTCGAGCAGCGGGACGTCGCCACCCGTTCGCTCAAACAGCGCGACGACATCCTGACGCTCATCAACCAGCGCGTCCAGGGCGGCCTCGACACCGCAGTCGAGCAGCGCCAGGGCGAGGAGTCGCTGCCGGAATCGCGGCAGCAGATCGAACAGATCGACGAGCAGATCGCGACGGCCCGCCATGCCCTCACCGCGTTGACGCAGCAGCCGCCGAACGCGCTCGACACGCTGGCGCCTTCGCTCGGCGTCGTCCAGGCGGTGCCGGTGCCGTCCGACGTGCCGGCCGATCTGATCGGGCGCCGCGCCGACATCACCGCCGCCCGCTGGCGGATCGAGGCCGCGACAAGCGACGTGCAGAGCGCGAAGGCGCAGTTCTATCCGAACATCAACCTGTCGGCCTTCGCCGGCCTCTCGAGCATCGGGCTCGACCGCCTGTTCGAGGCGCGCAGCCGGCAGTGGGGCGTCGGCCCGGCGATCCGCTTGCCGATCTTCGACCAGGGGCGGCTGCGCGCGAACCTGCGTGGCCGGGCGGCCGAACTCGACGCGTCGATCGAAAGCTACAACGGGGCGGTCGTCGATGCGATCCACGAGGTGGCCGACCAGATCGCGTCGCTGCAGTCGATCGGCCGTCAGCAGGCGGAGCAGTCGCGCGCGCAGGCCGCCGCCGAGTCGGCGTACGACCTCGCGACCCAGCGCTACCGCGCAGGGCTCGGCACCTATATCACCGTGCTCAATGCCGAGACGATCGTGCTGAACCAGCGCCGCCTCGCCGCCGACCTCAAGGCGCGCGCGCTGGACAGCCAGGTGATCCTCATCCGCGCGCTCGGCGGGGGCTACACGCCCGATGCCGAACTCGCCTCGCGCACCGCGTCGGCGGCCCGCTAGTGTGGTGTTTGATGCTGTGCGGAACTTG
>CAZZWY010000178.1:0-7810 GCA_964657785.1 uncultured Acetobacteraceae bacterium | reverse complement strand
GCATGAAGGAGTCGTGCATGGCGTTGACGGCGCCGCAGCTGGCGTCGGTGGTGATGGTGGCGGTCATGCCGCTGCCTGACCCGCCGGTACCGGCCACTGCCGTGTAGGTTGCGTTATCGGCAAAGCCGCTGCCGCTTTGCGAGGTCGATCCGATCACGGTGCTCTTCACCTTGCCCGAGGCCGACTTCCAGGAGGTCAACCGGGCGATCAACGCCGGTCAGGGGCACGGCGAGGGGCTCGTCGTCGAGGCGTATCCGCGCGTCGGCACCGAGCTGCTCGGCAAGGGGCGGCTGGTGCTGCTGAACAACCAGATCGATTCGAGCACCGGCACGGTGCAGCTGAAGGGCGAGTTCGCGAACCCCCGGCACACGCTCTGGCCGGGGCAGTTCGTCAACGCGCGGCTCGTGCTCGGCGAGCGTCCGGGGGCGCTCGTGATCCCGACCGCGGCGGTGCAGCACAGCCAGGACGCGACCTTCGTCTACGTCGCCGATCCGCAGACGCACGCCGTGCAGCCGGTGCCGATCCACGTGATCCAGGACCAGGACGGCCTGGCCGTCTTCGACAGGGGGCCGGCAGAGGGCGCCCGCGTCGTCGTCGACGGGCAGTACAAGCTCAAGCCCGGCTCGAAGATCGTCGAGGCGGCGCAGGCCGGGGCGAGCGGGGCGGCGTCCGGGGCCGGCGCGGGCAAGAGCGCAGGCCCGGGCGCCACGGCCGGACGTCAGCCATGAACATCTCCGCCGCCTTCATCCGGCGCCCGATCGGCACCACGCTGCTCGCGATTGCCCTGCTGCTGATGGGCGTGGCGGTGTTCCCGCTGCTGCCCGTCGCGCCGCTGCCGCAGGTCGACTTCCCGACGGTGCAGGTCTCGGCGACGCTGCCCGGCGCGAGCCCGGAGACGATGGCGTCGAACGTCGCACAGCCGCTCGAGCGCCAGTTCTCGCTCATCGCGGGGCTCTCGCAGATGACCTCGCTGTCGGGCCTCGGCTCGACCCAGATCACGCTGCAGTTCGATCTCGACCGGAGCATCGACGCGGCCTCGCTCGACGTGCAGGCCGCGATCAACGCCGCGACCGGCCAGTTGCCGGCCTCGCTGCCGAGCCCGCCGACCTTCCGCAAGATCAACCCGGCCGACTCGCCGATCATGATCATCGCGGTGCAGTCCGCGACCCTGCCGTTGATCGAGGTCAACGACTTCGCCGACAACATCCTCGCCCAGCAGATCTCGCAGATCGCCGGCGTCGGCCTCGTCAACATCGGCGGGCAGCAGAAGCCCGCGGTGCGGATCCAGATCGACCCGGCCAAGCTCGCGACGCTCGGCCTGTCGCTCGAGGACGTTCGCAGCGTCGTCGCCAGCGCCACCGTGAACCAGCCCAAGGGCACCGTCGACGGCCACAGCCAGAGCTTCACCGTCTACACCAACGACCAGCTGCTGAAGGCGGCGCCGTGGAACGACGTGATCCTCGCCTACCGCAACGGCGCGCCGATCCGCGTGCGCGATCTCGGCGTCGCGGTCGACGCGGCGGAGAACACCAAGATCGCCGGCTGGGCGTTCGCCGGCGGGGCTGCAGCCCCCGGCAACACGATCATCGAGGGCCGCGCGATCGTGCTGGCGATCAGCAAGCAGCCGGGCGCCAACGTGATCGAGACGGTCGACCGGATCAAGGCGGCGCTGCCGAAGCTGCAGGCCTCGATCCCGCCGACGGTCGAGGTCAACACGCTGATCGACCGGACACAGACGATTCGCGCCTCGGTCCACGACGTCGAATTCACGCTGCTGCTGACGATCGCGCTCGTCGTCGGGGTGATCTTCGTCTTCCTCCGCAACGTGCCGGCGACGCTGATCCCGAGCGTCACCGTGCCGCTCGCGCTGACCGGCACCGCGGCGGCGATGTACCTCTGCAACTACAGCCTCGACAACCTGTCGCTGATGGCGCTCACCATCGCGGTCGGCTTCGTCGTCGACGACGCGATCGTCATGCTCGAGAACATCTACCGCTACATCGAGGAGGGCATGACGCCGATGGAGGCGGCGCAAAAGGGCTCCGCCGAGATCGGCTTCACCATCGTCTCGATCTCGGTCTCGCTGGTCGCGGTCTTCATCCCGCTGCTGCTGATGGGCGGGATCGTCGGGCGCCTGTTCCGGGAGTTCGCGGTCACGGTGACGCTCACGATCTTCGTCTCGGTGCTGATCTCGCTGACGCTCACGCCGATGCTCTGCTCGCGTTTTCTCAAGAACGAGCACGCGACCAAACACGGGCGGCTCTACCAGCTCTTCGAACGCGGCTTCGACGCACTCCTGGCCGGCTACAAGCGCGGCCTGGACGCCGTGATGCGGCACCAGTTCGTCACGCTCTGCGTCTTCTTCCTGACGCTCACCGCGACCGCCGCGCTCTTCGTCGTGATCCCGAAAGGCTTCTTCCCCGAGCAGGACACCGGCTTCATCTCGGGCTTCGCCGAGTCGGGGCAGGACTCGTCGTTCTCGGCGATGAACCGGCGCATGCTGCAGCTCGCCGACATCGTTCGCCAGGACCCCGACGTCGCGGCCTTCGGCATGAACGGCAGTTCCTCGACCTTCAACACCGGCAACTTCTTCATCGGCCTGAAGGACAAGGACGAGGGCCGGACCGCGAGCGCGCAGCAGATCATCGCGCGCCTGCGCCCGAAGCTCGCGCGCGTCGAGGGCGCGAACCTCTTCCTGCAGGCGGGGCAGGACATCCGGGTCGGCGGGCGCTCTTCGCGAACGCTTTACCAGTACACCGTCACCGACGCCAACCTCGACGAGCTGAACCAGTGGGCGCCGCAGCTGCTCGCCCGCTTCCGCCAGCTCCCGCAGCTGACCGACGTGGCGACCGACCTGCAGAACAGCGCCGCGACCGCGACGCTCACGATAGACCGCGACCGGGCCTCGAGCCTCGGCATCTCGCCGGCGCTGATCGACTCGACGATCTACGACGCCATCGGCCAGCGCCAGGTCGCGCAGTACTACACCCAGATCAACAGCTACCACGTCGTGCTCGAGGTGACGCCGCAACTGCAGGAAGACCCGGCGCTCTTCTCCAAGCTCTACCTGACCTCGCCGACCACCGGCCAGCAGGTGCCGCTCTCGACCTTCGTCAAGCTCGACACCAGCAAGACGGCTTACCTTTCGATCGCCCACCAGGGCCAGTTCCCGGCCGTCACGATCTCGTTCAACCTCGCACCCGGGGCGGCGCTCGGCGATGCGGTCGCGGCGATCGACAGGGCACAGGCCGAGATGGGGCTGCCGCAATCGCTGATCGGCTCGTTCCAGGGCACGGCGCAGGCGTTCCAGGATTCGCTCTCGAGCCAGCCCTACCTGATCGCCGCGGCGCTGATCGCGGTCTACATCGTCCTCGGGCTGCTCTACGAGAGCTTCATCCACCCGCTGACGATCCTCTCGACCCTGCCGTCGGCCGGCGTCGGCGCGCTGCTGATCCTGATGGCGGGCGGCTACGAGCTGACGGTGATCGCGCTCATCGGCATCATCCTGCTGATCGGCATCGTCAAGAAGAACGGCATCATGATGGTCGACTTCGCGCTCACCGCCGAGCGCGAGCGCGGCATGGCGCCGCAGGAGGCGATCTACCAGGCGTGCCTGCTGCGCTTTCGTCCGATCATGATGACGACGATGTGCGCGCTGCTCGCGGGCTTGCCGCTGATGTTCGGCAGCGGTTCGGGGTCGGAACTGCGCCGGCCGCTCGGCTTCGCGATGGTCGGCGGCCTGCTGCTGTCGCAGATGCTGACGCTCTTCACGACGCCGGTCGTCTACCTCTACCTCGACCGGCTGCATCACTGGTACGTGTCGCGCAGGAAGGGCGGCCAGCGGCGTCCGGGCGACGGCGACGCCAAGCCGGGCTTCACGCCCGACCCCGACACGCCGCTGCTGCCGGCGCCCACGGTGCCGCTCGCGCTGCCGGCCGCGCCGCGATGAACATCCTCATCGTCGAGGACGAGTTGAAGACCGCCCAGTACCTCCGAAAGGGACTGACGGAGCAGGGCTGCACGGTCGCGATGGCGCACGACGGCATCGAGGGCCAGTACCTCGCGCTCGAGCACGACTACGACGTGATCGTGCTCGACGCGATGCTGCCGCAGCGCGACGGCTTCGAGGTGCTGCGCAACGTGCGCCAGGTCAAGCAGACGCCGGTCATCATGCTGACCGCGCGCGACAGCGTCGAGGACCGCATCAAGGGCCTGCACGATGGCGCCGACGACTACCTCGTCAAGCCGTTCTCGTTCCTCGAACTGCTCGCGCGGCTGCAGGCGCTCGCGCGGCGCGGCCGCACGCAGGAGCCGATGCTGCTGCGCATCGCGAACCTGCAGATCGACCTGATCGCGCGCAAGGCGACCCGCGCCGGCTTGCGGATCGACCTCACGGCGAAAGAATTTTCGCTGCTCGCGGTGCTGGCGCGGCGGCAGGGCGAGATCCTCTCCAAGACCGCGATCGCCGAGCTCGTCTGGGACATGAACTTCGACAGCAACACCAACGTCGTCGAGGTCGGGGTCAAGCGCCTGCGCGCGAAGATCGACGCCGGCTTCGCGCCGAAGCTGCTGCACACCATCCGCGGCATGGGCTACGTGATGGAGCCGCGCGACGACGAACCGGCGGGCTGACGGCTTCATGGTCCGCCGCTCGATCACGCTGCGCCTCGCGACGATGTTCGCGCTGGCCGCCCTCGTCACCTTCTCGCTGATCGGCGCGGCACTCTACGGCGTGCTCCAGCGCGAACTCGCGCACCACCAGGACCAGGAGCTCGAGACCCATCTGCAAAGCCTCGCCTACTACATCGAGCGCACCGGCGACGCCGAGCGCTGGGCCCGCGTGCGCGCCAAGATGGATTCGGTCACGCCGGCCGACGGCGGCGTCCGCTACTGGGTGCTGAGCGACGACTCGCGCTTCCAGTACGGGCGCGGCCTCGACGAGCTTGAGCGCATCGGCGAGGGGCCCGACGGCCGCGGCACGATCAAGCTGCCGAAGAGCGGGCTGCTGCTGCGCACGATGTCGAAGCACATCGACGCGCTCGGCGAGCGCCCTGCCGTGCGGCTCATCGTCGGGATCGACACGGCGCCCTTCGAGCACACGCTGCAGCGGTTCCTGATCGCGCTCGCCCTCGTTTCCCTCGGCGGGATGCTGCTGGTGATGGGGCTCGGCGGGTGGATCGCGCGGCTCGGTCTGCGGCCGGTGCGGCAACTCTCGGCGCAGGCGCAGGCATTGCGGCCGAACGCTGCGGCGCAGTCGCTCTCGACCCACGACCTGCCGGTCGAACTCTCGGACCTCGCGGTCGCCTTCAACGGCGCGTTCGGGCGCCTGGAGACCGCCTATCAGCAGCTCGAAGCCTTCAATGCCGATGTCGCGCATGAGCTGCGCACCCCGCTCGCGAACCTGATCGGCGGCACGCAGGTCGCGCTTTCGCGGCCGCGCAGCGCGGTCGAGTTCCAGGAGGCGCTGCAGTCGAACCTCGAAGAACTCGAGCGGCTGCGGTCGATCATCAACGACATGCTGTTCCTGGCCCGCGCCGACCAGGGCGAGGCCGCGACCGGGCTGGTCGAAGCGAGCGTCGCCGACGAAGTCGCCAAGACCATCGACTTCTTCGAATTCATCCTCGACGAGTCCGGCCTCACGGTCGCGGTCGAGGGCGCGCTCGACGCGCGCGCGACGCTGAACCCGGCCCTGTTTCGCCGGGCGCTCTCCAACCTGCTGCAGAACGCGGTCGAGCACTCGGCCCCGCGGTCGACGCTCGTCGTCACGATCGAACGCCGCGGCGGCTCGATCTGGATCGGCGTGTCCAACCCCGGCCCCACGGTCGACGGCCGCCACCTGCCGCGCCTCTTCGACCGCTTCTACCGCGCCGACGCCTCGCGCCACGACGCGGGCGAGCACCACGGCCACGGGCTCGGCCTCGCGATCGTCCGCGCCGTCGCGAGCATGCACGGCGGGAGTGTCGCGGCGCAGAGCGACGCCGGGATGACGACGGTAGCCTTCAGCGTGCGCCGGGCCCGGCGCGAAGCCGAGCCGGCGCACTGAGGGAGGTGCAAGTGTCGTATTTCGAGCATGATGACCGGACCTGCAGCTCCCGATGCGGACTTCGGGACCCGACCGACCCGGAGGTGCCCATGGATCCGATTCCCGTCATCGACCTCGCTGGCGCGCTCGGCCCCGGCGGCCCGCGTAGCGCCGAAGTGGCGTCGCAACTGCGTCAGTCCGCGATGAGTTCCGGCTTCTTCTACGTCCGCCATCACGGTGTCGCTGCTGAACTGATCGCGCGCCAGTTCGCGCTGGCCCGACGCCTGATGGCGCTGCCCGCGGCGACGCGCGCCGCGCTCTCGCTGCACCGCTCGCCCTCGATGCGCGGCTTCGACGGCATCGGCGCGCAGACGCTAGACGCGGGCATGCGGCCGGACCTGAAGGAAGGCTTCTATTGCGGCATGGCCTATCCGGACGACCATCCCTACGTCCGCGCCGGCTACCAGACCTACGGCCACAACCAGTGGCCGGCCGAAGTGCCGGAGGCCGCGGGCCAGTGCGAGGCCTACATCCAGGCGCTGCTCGTCGTGGCGCGGCGCCTGATGCAGCTGCTCGCCCGCTCGCTCGGATTGCCCGAGACGTACTTCGATGCCGCGTCGACCCATCCGATGATCACCTTGCGGATGCTGCGCTACCCGCCGCATCCGGCGGACGGCGACGCAAAGACCTTCGGTGCCGGCAGCCACACCGACTGGGGGGCGCTCACCCTCTTGGCGCAGGACGACTTCGGCGGGCTCGAGGTGCAGATGCCGGACGGCCGCTGGATCCCGGCGACGCCGGTTCCCGAGACCTTCGTCGTCAACCTCGGCGACATGATTCCGCGCTGGACCAACGGCCTCTACCATTCCAATCCGCACCGGGTAAGGAACACTTGCTCGGGCGGCGCGGCCCGCTACTCGATCCCGTTCTTCTACGAGCCCGACTACCTCGCCCGCATCGAGCCGGTGCCGGGCACGGTGGCACCGGGCGAGGCGCCACGCTTCGAAAGCTGCACGGCCGGCGAGCATCTGAAGGAGATGTACCGGCGCAGTTACGGGCTCGCGGCCGAAGCCGCCCCTCGAGCCCCCTGACGACCCGCCAGGACCTGCACACCTTTTTTTTTCGACTCGCCGCGTCGCGTCGCGCACGCGTTCTCTCTCTCTCGGAGACTTCATGGCAGACCTCGCAAGCACCGGCCGGTCCGGCAAGGTGGTGATCAGGAACATCGGCCTCGTGCTGTCGGGAGACATCGACGCACCGATCCTCGAGGCCGACTGCGTCGTCGTGCGCGACGGCTTCATCGCCGGCCTCGGCCGCGAGGCCGACCTGGACACCGACCACGCCGACGTCGTCATCGACGCGCGCCGCACCACGCTGTGCCCCGGCCTGATCGACAGCCACGTCCACCCCGTCTTCGGCGACTGGACGCCGCGCCAGGGCCAGCTCGGCTGGATCGACTCGACGCTGAACGGCGGCGTGACGACGATGATCTCGGCCGGCGAGGTCCACCTGCCCGGCCGGCCGAAGGACATCGTCGGCCTGAAGGCGCTCGCGATCACCGCGCAGCGCGCCTTCGACAACTTCCGGCCCGGCGGCGTCAAGGTGCTGGCCGGTGCGCCGGTGGTCGAAAAGGGGATGGTCGAGGACGACTTCAGGGAGCTCGCCGAAGCCGGCGTCGGCCTGCTCGGCGAGATCGGCCTCGGCTCGGTGAAGGCGGGCAACGAGGCCGCGCAGATGGTGAAGTGGGCCCGCGCCCACGGCATCCAGAGCACGATCCACACCGGCGGC
>CAZZWY010000177.1:0-7829 GCA_964657785.1 uncultured Acetobacteraceae bacterium | reverse complement strand
CTTCGTCGCGGCCCCGGTCCGCGACGCCGACGGCCGGATCGTCGGCGGCGTCGTCGCCTCGGTAGACGTCGACCGCGAGCGCCGCACCGAAGCACGGCTGCGCGAGCTCAACGCCGATCTCGAGCGGCAGGTGATCGAGCGGACCCAGGCGCGCGGCCGAAGCTGGGCGTTGAGCCCGGACCTGATGGGCGCGCTCGGCCCGAGCGGGCACTTCGAGACGTCGAACCCGGCCTGGCAGACGGTGCTCGGCTGGTCGGAGGACGAGGTTCGGCGAACGCCGATCTGGGAGCTGCTGCACCCGGACGATCTCGAGCCCACCCGTGCCGGCTTCGCGCTGACCCAGGCCGGACAGCCGGCGATCCAGTTCCTGAACCGCTACCGCGGCAAGGACGGCGCCTACCGCTGGATCTCCTGGGTGAGCGTGCCGGAGGACGGCCTGGTCTACTGCACCGGTCGCGACATCACCGCCGAGAAGGCGCGCGAAGTGGAGCTCGCCGAAGCGCAGGAGCAGCTCCGACAGGCGCAGAAGATGGAGGCGGTCGGCCAGCTCACCGGCGGCATCGCGCACGACTTCAACAACCTGCTCACCGGCGTGATCGGGTCGCTCGACCTGATGCAGCGGCGGATCGACAAGGGCGAGACCGAGAAGATCCAGCGCTACGCCACGATGGCGATGACCTCGGCCAACCGGGCGGCCGCGCTCACCCACCGCCTGCTCGCGTTCTCCAGACGCCAGCCGCTCGACCCGAAGCCGGTCAACGCCAACCGGCTCGTGAGCGGCATGGAAGAACTGCTGCGCCGCACGATCGGCGAGGCGATCGCGCTCGAGATCGTCACCGCGGGCGGCCTCTGGCAGACGCGCTGCGATCCGCACCAGCTCGAGAGCGCGATCCTGAATCTCGCCATCAATGCCCGAGACGCCATGCCGGGGGGCGGCCGGCTCACGATCGAGACCGGCAACGCCCATCTCGACAACGCCTACGCGGCGAAGCAGCGCGAGGTCAAGCCGGGCCAGTACGTCTGCATCGGCGTGACCGACACCGGCACCGGCATGTCGAAGGAGACGATCGGGAAGGCGTTCGAGCCCTTCTTCACGACCAAGCCGATCGGCCAGGGCACCGGGCTCGGCCTCTCGATGATCTACGGCTTCACCCGGCAGTCGGAGGGTTACGCGCGCATCTATTCGGAAGTCGGCCAGGGCACGACGGTGAAGCTCTATCTCCCGCGCGACTACGGCGAGGCCGAGGACGCCGACGAGCTGCCCGGCGAGCTGACGGAGGCGCACCGGGCGGAGGCCGGCGAGGTCGTGCTCGTGGTCGAGGACGAGACGGCCGTGCGCGACCTCGTCGTCGACGTGCTGCAGGAGCTCGGCTACCGCGCGGTCGAGGCCGCGGACGGCCCGGCGGGGCTGAAGATGCTGCAGTCGGGCATGCGCCTGGACCTGCTCGTCACCGACATCGGCCTGCCGGGCTTGAACGGCCGACAGATCGCCGACGCGGCGCGCCAGCGGCGCCCGGACCTGAAGGTGCTCTTCATGACCGGCTACGCCGAGAACGCGACCATCGCCAACGGCTTTCTCGAGCCCGGCATGGAGATGATCACCAAGCCGTTCGCCATCGAGGCGCTGGCCACCCGGATTCGCGACATGATCGAGAAGGGGTGAGCGCGCACCTTCGCTGGAAGTCGGGGCCGTTCAGGGACGTTCACTCACTTGGCTGCTTCCAGATGCGTCACGACGACTTCGCCGTTCACGCGCTCGGCCCGAAAGCCCACCTTGTCGCCTTGCTTGAGGCTGCCGAGCGACTTCGGGTCCATGACCTTGAACACCATCGTCATGCCGGGCATGCCGAGGTTCTCGATCTTGCCGTGGTGAAGCGTGACGGTTCCCGCGGCCAGATCGACCTTGCGGATTTCACCGTCGGTCAGCTTCATCGTTGCGGCCGGCGCTGGCGACGCGGCGTTCGACCCCGTCGGCATCGAGTCGATCTGTGCATGAGCCAGGCCGCTCGAAAGTACGGCAATTGCCGCGCAAGTGTTCAGGACGTTCATGTGGATTCCTTTGAAAGGTTTCGGAGGGGGGAGGGATCGATCAGCCCGGGACCGGCTTCGGCAAAGGCCGTTTTCCGGCGTCGAACGAGGTACCAGGCGGCTGGAACGACGAGCATGCTGAGCAATGGCGCCGTGACCATCCCGCCGACCATGGGCGCTGCGATGCGGGCCATGACCTCAGAACCGGTTCCATGCCCCCACAGCATCGGCACGAGGCCCGCGAGGACGATGGCCACGGTCATCGCCTTCGGGCGGACTCGCAGCAGCGCGCCTTCGCGGATGGCCGCGAGCAGCGTCTCGTCGTTGTCGGGCTCCCCCGCGGCGAGACGGCGAGCATGCGCGTTCTTCAGGTAGACCAGCATCACCACGCCGAACTCTGCCGCGACGCCCGCGAGCGCGATGAACCCGACCGCCGAGGCCACCGAGAGGGCGTGACCGAGCGCCCACACGAACCAGAAGCCGCCGACCAGCGAGAACGGCACGGCGGCCATCACGAGCGCTGCATCGATGAAGGAGCCGAACACCAGGTAGAGCAGGACGAAGATGATTGCCAATGTGACCGGAACGACCCGCTTCAACCGCTCGGTCGCGCGTTCGAGCGACTCGAACTGTCCGGACCACGACACCGCGTAGCCCGCCGGCATCGCCACTTGTCGGGCAACCGCCGCCTGCATGTCGATGACGACCGAGCGAAGGTCCCGGCCCCGCACATCGACATAGACCCATCCGGAGAGCCTGGCGTTTTCGCTGCGGAGCATCGGCGGCCCGTCCTCGATGGAGAGACGCGCCACGTCCTGCAGCAGGACGGTCGCGCCCCGTTCGGTGACGAAGGGCAGCTGCCGGAGGCGCTCGAGGGAGTCGCGAATCTCCCTCGGATACCGCACGTTGATGGGATAGCGCTCGCGCCCCTGGACCACTTCCGTGTCGGTCAGGGTCTCGCCGCCGATGGCCGTGGAGACGACGGCCTGGACCTCCGCGACCGACAGGCCATAGCGTGCCGCCGCCAGGCGGTCGATTTCCACGTCGATGTAGCGCCCCCCGGTCAATCGCTCCGCCAAGGCCGAGGACACGCCGGGCACGTCCTTCACGGCGGCTTCGATCTGCGTCGCCAGTCGGTCGATGGTCAGCAGGTCCGCGCCGGCGATCTTGATGCCCACGGGGCTCTTGATGCCCGTGGCCAGCATGTCGATTCGATTGCGGATGGGCGGCACCCAGAGGTTGGAGAGACCGGGCACCGTCACGGCCCGGTCGAGTTCGTCGACGAGTTTGTCGGGCGTCATCCCGGCGCGCCACTGCTCCCGAGGCTTGAACTGGATGGTCGTCTCGAACATTTCCAGCGGCGCCGGGTCGGTGGCGGTGTCGGCGCGGCCCGCCTTGCCGAAGACGCGCTCGACCTCCGGCACGGTCTTGATGAGGCGGTCGGTCTGTTGCAGCAGCTCGGCCGCCTTGGAAATCGAAAGCCCGGGAAGCGCGGACGGCATGTACAGCAGGTCCCCCTCGTCGAGCGGCGGCATGAACTCCCCGCCGAGCCGCAGGACCGGCACCGCCGTCGCGGTGAGCACGAGCGCCGCCGCCACCAGCGTCGCCCGCGGGAACCGCAACACGGCCGCGAGCGCCGGCCGATAGACGGCCATCAGCACGCGGTTCAGCGGGTTCGATGTCTCGCGCGGGATGCGCCCGCGGACGAGGTAGCCCATCAACACGGGAACCAGCGTGACGGAGAGTGCCGCGGCCGCGGCCATCGTGTAGGTCTTCGTGAAGGCCAGCGGTGAGAACAGGCGCCCTTCCTGCGCCTCCAGCGCGAAGACCGGGAGGAACGACAGGGTGATGACCAGGAGCGAGAAGAACAGCGCCGGGCCGACTTCGACGCAGGCCGCCGTGATGAGTTGCCATCGCTCGGCGACAGACGCCTGCCGCTCGTGGTGCGCCTCGAACGCCTCGATGTGCTTGTGCGCCGCTTCCAGGAGAACGACGACGCCGTCCAGGGCCGCCCCGACGGCCAGGGCGACGCCCGACAGGCTCAGGATGTTCGCCGTCACCCCTTGCCAGCGCATGACGATGAACGCCGCACCGATCGCGACGGGCAACGCGATGACCGCCACGAGCGCCGACCGGACATGACACAGGAAGAGCAGGCACACGAGTGCGACGGCGACGAACTCTTCCGTCAACTTCGATTCGAGATTGCCGATCGACCGGTCGATGAGCTTCGAGCGGTCATAGGTCTCGACCACCTCGACGCCCGGCGGAAGGCTTGCCTGGAGGCCGGCCAACCTGGCCTTGACCGCGTCGATGGTCGTGCGGGCGTTCTTGCCTGTGCGCAGGAGGACGACGCCGCCGGCGACTTCCCCCTGTCCATCGAGTTCGGCGATGCCTCGGCGCATTTCCGGCCCGAGCTGAACGGTGGCGACGTCCCGCAGCAGCACCGGGGTCGAACCCGTCAGCGATACAGGAATGGTGCGGAAGTCATCGAGCGACTTGAGGAACGCCTGCGAGCGAACCATGTACTCGGCCTCGGCCATCTCGACCACCGAGCCCCCGGAGGCCTGGTTCGCGTTCTTCAGCGCCTCGGTCACCCTTCGCTGGGGGATGCCGAGGGCGCGCAGGCGGTCCGGGTCGAGCACGACCTGGTACTGCCTGACCATGCCGCCGATGCTCGCCACCTCGGCCACGTCGGGCACGGTCTTGAGCTCCAACCTCAGGAACCAGTCGTTCAGCGCCCGGAGTTGCCCCAGATCGTTCCTGCCGGTGCGGTCCACGAGGGCGTACTCATAGATCCAGCCGACGCCCGTCGCATCGGGACCGAGCGTGGCCGTCGCGCCAGGCGGCAATCTGCCTTGGACCTGGGCGAGGGACTCGACGACACGCGACCGGCCCCAATACACATCGGTTTTGTCGTCGAACAGGATGTAGACGTAGGAATCCCCGAAGAAGCTGTAGCCCCGGACCGTCTTTGCGCCGGGCACGCCGAGCATCGTCGTCGTCAACGGGTATGTCACCAGGTCCTCGACCACCTGGGGCGGCTTGCCCGGGTACGACGTCCGCACCACGACTTGCACGTCCCCGATGTCCGGCAACGCATCGACCGGCGTGTTCGACACCGACCAGAGGCCCGCCGCGACCAGGAAGGCGGTCGCCAGCAGCACCAGAAGCCGATTCGCCACCGACCCGCGGATGAGCGCAGCGATCACTTGGCAGTCCCCAAACGCTGCACCGTCACGAGCTGGTATCCCGCGGCGCCCCCCTCCTTGAACTGGAAGCGAACCGTGTCGCCGGGCCTGATCTCCGGGAACGCCTTCGGGTCCGGCTTGCCGAAGCCCATGGTCATGGCCGGCCATTTCAGCGAGTCGATCGGCCCGTGCGACACGGTGATGCTGTCTGCGTCGACACGCTCGACCTTGCCTTCGCCGACGTGCGCAGCGGCAGCCGATGCCGATGCGGCGGCGAGCGCCGGGGGCCCCGTCATGCGCTGGGTCACCGAGCGCAGGCGCGCTTCGGCGTCGATGAGGAATTGACCACTGGCGACCACCCGCTCGCCCTCCGTGAGCCCCTGGGTGACCTCGATGTCGTCACCCACCTCTTGACCGAGGGCCACATCGCGGCTCTCGTAGGCGCCTTGCCCCGTGCGCACCAGAATGACCGCGCGCTTGCCCGTGCGAATGACGGACTCGGACGGCACCACGAGACGCGACGTCGCAGGGCCTTCCACCTGAAGACGCAGCAGCATCCCCGGCGTGAGCTTGCCGCCCTGGTTATCCACTTCGAACCGTGCCTGCAGCGTCCGAGTGCTCGCACTGACCTGCGGCACGAGTTCCTTCAGCTCGCCTTCGAACGTCTGCGAGGCATCCGTCTGTAGAACCGCCTTGACCTTCTGGCCGCGTTTCAACCGCGAGGCCTGCGCCTCGGGCACCTCGGCCACGGCCCAAACCCTCTCCAGGCCGGCGATGCGGAACAAGGTCATCCCGGGTGAGACGGCGACGCCCTCCCTGACGCCGAGCTCGGCGACGACGCCGCTGACCGGAGCGTTCAGCGTGAAGCGCGCCTGCGCCGTCCCGGTCGCCTGGCTTTGCCGGATGAGTGCTTCCGGGATCGACAGTGCACGCATGCGTTCACGTGCCGCCGCCACCAGGTCTGGGGAGACCCCCGCCCGCTCGAGCGCCAGCCATTCGTTCTGCGGCCCGAGCCAATCGGGCGCGAACACCGTCGCCAGGGCCTGGCCCTTCCTCACCTGCGCCATCGGTGCGCGAACGTACAAGCGTTCGACGTATCCGGCCACACGGGTCTGCACCACCCCGTTCAATCGCTCGTCGAACTGGACGGCACCCACCGCGTCGAAGGAAGACGGCGCGTCGCTTCGTCTGACGGCGGCCGTCCTGATGCCGAGGTTCTGCTGGACGGTCGGGCTGATTCGCACGCCACCGCCTTTCACGCCACCGCCGCCACCGCCGCCGCTGTCGGCGCTGGCGCCCGCGTCGGCGTAGACGGGCACCAGGGGCATGTCCATGAAGGGAGACTTGCCGGGTTTGTCGAAGCGCTGCCCCGGAACCATCGGGTCGTGCCAGTACAGGACGTTGCGCTGCGCTGCGCTCGACGCAGCGGGTGCGGCAGCCATCGACGACCCGTCCGAGCCGAGCCGGCCGGCGTAGAAGCCGCCCAGGACCAGCGCTGCCGCCGCCAGCAAAGTCGCAAGCGCCATCGCTCCCACCGCCGGTGCGCGCTTCATTCGGCGCCTCCCGTCAGCGGTTTGAACGCGAGTTGCACCTGGGTCCTGGCCAGGTCGCGTTGCAGCGAGAGCAACCTGCGTTGCGCCTCGACCTCGCGGTGCCGGGCCTCGAACAACGCCTCCAGGCTCACCTGGTTGGAGCGATAGCCCGCCAGTGCAGCGGCAACGCGCTGCCGAGCCGGAACGGCGACGACGGACTGGTACCGCTCGATGCGGTCGGCGAGCCGCCCGGCATCGCTGCTCAAGGCTCGGAATTCCGCCTGCGCGGCCCGCCTGCCCTCGGCCAGACTCGCCTCGGCCTGGTCGACCAGCGCCAGCTTCGAGGCGGTTTCACGGTCTTGCCGCTCCGCGGGCGACATCGGCAGGGGGATGCTCAACCCCACCGAAACCATGTCGGCGTAGCCGGTTCGCTGCTGGTAGGACACCTCCCAGGACCAGTTCGGTTTGCGGTTCTTGAGGGCGACGTCGGCCTCTGTCCGGCCGGACTCGACGTCTCGCTCGGCGGCCACGACGGCGGGATGGTTCTCGACATAGGCTTGCTCCGTCGGACCCGACAGGTCGACCGGCGCGGCAAGCGCTTCAGACGGAACCCCCGTCCATCGCTCGAGCGCGAGTCGGGCCGCACTTTGCTGTTGCCGGACTTCGGCGGTCTCGTCCTCGGCGATTCCCCGCGCGCCGGTGGCCGCCAGCACGTCCTGGCTGCTGCCCTGAGCCGATGCAAGCCGGCTCTTGGCGGCCTCGAATTCCTCTTTCAGGTGCTGCTCTGAAAGGAGGGTCAGCGCGAGGGATTCCGCGGCATAGAAAACGTCCAGGTAGGCGAGGGCCGTCTGCAGCCGCACGTCCGCCGCCGCGACCTGAACCCTGACCGACTCTCGCCCGACCCTCGCATCGGCGGCCGCCTGCCGGGCAGCGCGCTTCTCGGTCGAGACCCATTCCTGGCCGATGCCGACGCGCTTCATCGTCATCGAGTCGCGCGCCGTGCTCAGCCGTTCGCTGCCGGTGATGGGCAGGTTGTCGACACCGGCGCGCAGCACCGGGTCGGGAAGCTGACCCGCGG
>CAZZWY010000176.1:0-7856 GCA_964657785.1 uncultured Acetobacteraceae bacterium | reverse complement strand
CCGCGCGCGCATCCTCGTCGTCGGCTCCGCCGGCCACGCCAAGGTGGTCATCGACGCGGTCGAACGCGCCGGTCGCTTCGAGATCGCCGGCCTGATCGACCGCTTGCGACGTGTCGGCGAAACGACGCTGGGTCATGCGGTGCTCGGCGGCGAGACCGACATCCCGGCGCTCGCCGTCGCACACGGCATTCGCGGCGCGGTCATCGCCATCGGCGACAACTTCGCGCGTCTGCAGGTCGCGGCTGCGATTGCGACGTTGCATCCGACGATCGCGTTCGTGAGCGTGGTCCATCCCGCCGCGGTCATCGGCCGGGACGTCTCCATCGGTGACGGCGCGGTCGTGTTGGCCGGCGCCGTGGTGAACCCGGGCGCCTCGATCGGCCGGCACGGTCTCGTCAACACCCGCGCCTCGCTCGACCACGACTCGGTGATGGGGGACTTCGCGAGCCTCGGCCCCGGGGCGGTGACCGGGGGCCATTGCCGTCTCGGCGCCTGCACGGCCGTCGGCATCGGCGCCTGCCTCGCGCATCGGGTGGAAATCGGGGAACACACCGTGATCGGTGCCGGGGCGACGGTGCTCGCAGCCATCGGCGCCTACCAGATCGCCTACGGGACGCCGGCGCGGCCGGTGCGCCCGCGGATGGCCGGCGACCGCTATCTCTGAGCCCAAGGGCCGGATCCAGCGACGCGTCGACGCCCTGCGAAGACCGCTCTCGAGCCCGATGAGTCGCCCACCCTCACCTAACGCCAGGCAACGCCATGTCAATCGACTTGTTTGGAATTCTCCGCGACATGAAGCTGCCGCCGCCCAAGGGGGTGCTGCAGGTCGGCGCCAGCCACGGCCAGGAAATGAAGATGTTCCTTGATCACGGTGTGTCGGCCGGTGTCTTCATCGAGCCGCTCAAGGAACCGTACGACCATTTGGCGAACCTCTGCCGGCAGATTCCGAACTACGTCGCCGTGCAAAGCCTGTGCACCGACGAGTCGGGCAAGCCCTACACCTTTCACCTTGCCAGCAATGGCGGGCAGAGCAGCAGCATCCTGCGGCCGGCGCGTCATCTGAAGGAATTCGATTACGTGACTTTCGACGCCACCACGGAACTGGTGTCGAACACGCTCGACGACGTCACGCTGTTCCTGCGCAACAACGGCCACCCGCAAGTCGTGGACGCGCTCGACCTGCTCTACATGGACACCCAGGGTGCCGAATTGCGCATCTTGATGGGCGCCAACCGCACGCTGAAGAACATCAAGTACATCTTCACCGAGGTGATGCGTGCCGAGTTGTACGAAGGTCAGGCCAACTTTCTGCAGTTCTGCGGGTTTCTGGACGCGGTGGGCTTTTCGCTGAACAACATGTATTTCACCCAGGCGCACGCCGGCGATGCGCTCTTCATCCGCAAGGACGTGCTGGGCATTAAGAACTGACGAGACCGACGCCGGTCCCATCCGGCTTCGATCCGTTCACGCAGGCCACGGCGCGATGCGGGCCAACGCGGTTGCCTATGCGGCAGCGCCGATCAGGTTTCGCGCGACCGCCTTGTCGGCATGCAGGCTCTGCGCCAGCAAGGAGAATCCGGACGGACGATTGGCTTCCCTGACGTTGCCGAAAAGCAGCGCGTCGCCCAGCGACAGCGCGAAGAGATCCGTCAGCGTCTCGATGTTTGCTGCGTACTGCGACTCGCCCATGTCGCGGTAGTGCAGGCGCTCGGTGCTGTAATTGTCGAACGTCGACAGACGGATCACCTTCGAATCGGCGAGTTCGCCGGTCACATAGTCGATCACTTCCGAACTGTCCGAGCAGATGAGAACGTGCTTGCCGCTCACCCTGTCCTTGATTTCTGCGATGAAGGCACGGTAGTCGCTGGTGTAGTCGGTGTGGCGGATGTGCACGCCGACATACTCTGCCGGCAACGTCGCGAGGCGGCTGCGGATGTCCTGGCGGGCGCGTTCGGTCAGGCGCAGCTTCCTCAGCATCAGCGGCGACGTGAGCCGGCCGCCGAGCCAGCCCTGCTCGTGCACCAACAGCTCGTCGGCGTAGTCCTGCTCCGGATCGAAGGTCACCAGTTCGTCGCTGGCGACATCGACGAAGCCTCCCTTTGCGAACGAGTAGTCGGTGCGCAGTTCGCTGATCCGGCCGTTCAGCGCGGCGGGGAACGCGCCCAGAGCGTCGAGATGATCGAAGTCGGCCTGGAAGCGGATTTGCGCATCGTCGCCGGCCGGGGCGAAATACCTCCAGAAATCGTCCTTGATGCCGGAGATGCGGGTGTCGATGACCATTTCCCGATTGAATTTCTCCGCGTACGACCAGCACCGTTCGATGGAGCACAGGATGTCGTTGATGCCGCCGTGCGGACGGCACAGCAGCAGTCTTTCCTGCGGAGTGGCGTCGCTGGCACGGTACCACCGGGCGGGGAGCGGCAAGTCGTCGCGGCCGGGCACGTTGCTGGCGTCGAGCGGATGCGGAAAGGCGGTGCGGTAGCCGATGGCGGGCGAGCGGTCCTTCCGGTACAGGGTCAGCTCAAAGGTGCGCGGCACCGGGGTGCCACCGACATCGACCAGGCCGTCGTTGGTGTTCACATGGTTGTGCGCGACGTGGAAGTGTTGCAACAGCTTCTTGAAGACGTCGTCGACCATGCCGAAGAAATTGCGCTGGCCCCAGGCGTAGACGTTGTGCACTTCGAGCACGATCAAGCGAAATCGCTTCAAAGTGTCTTCCGGGCAGCTCAACAGGGTCGAGTATTCGGCGCCCTCGATGTCCATCTGCAACAGGAAGTCGCTGTCGGCAGTCGCCCCTTCCATCTCGGCGACCCAGGCATCGAGCGTCATGAACACAGCGTCGTTGACGCAACCTAGGAACTTCTTCCGGAACGACTTCGGCACGAACCCCTGCGGCGGGCCTTCCACTGAATAGTCTGCCAGATGCGACTGCACGCCGGTTTTCTGCAGCAGGTCTGCCTCGAAGCTGGCGTTGTCCGCGACGCCGGGGGAGAAGCACGCTTGCAGGCCGTTCAGATCGTCCGGCAACAGGTAGCCGCCATCGTTCACCCCGCCGATCCGGCGCAGCGCGTACTTGGTCTTCACCGGATGCAGGCTGTCGATCAGCCGGGTCAAGTCGGCTTGCGGCGTCGCCGCCTCGACGTAGATGCCTTGTGCAAGCAATTGCAGCGGATTTAATTGCATTGTTGTGGTCCGGACTTGGAGTTTTCGTGGAACGAGGGGCAGGCCTCTGACAACGCGCGGTCGTCCAAGGAGATTAAGACGTCGCCGTCTGCCCGATCCCCCGATCAGCAGCCGGACCGGTGCTCAAATCCGCCCACCCCAGGACGTACGGCTCGCACGAGCCGCCACGCGCCAGACACCAACGGCACTTTCTGACAGCTGCCGCGCGGTTCGGCCTCGCCGCCTGCCGAGTACGAAGATGTGCCGAGTCCTAAGTCGGCGGCGCCGAGTTGTCAGGCTTCGATGAAAGTCAACGCGGGCGCGCCGGCACGGTTCGAGCGAATGTCGTCGGCAGACCCATGCCGATGCGAGCTCCGGCTTCGAAGTTGACCGGCGAATGCAACCCACTTCGCGGAAATGCGAAGAAGCCTCTTCCGCTCCAATTCCGGGAGCAGGCACCGTTCCCGCTTGCCATCTCCATGACCGCCACGTTCACCCATTCCACGATCCAGTGCCTGGCCGCCGTCGCCCAGCATCACCGTCTGCCGGTCTACCCCGACCGGTTGATCGAGGACTACGCCTTGCCGGCCGAAGAGCCCGGCAGCGCGACGGTGCTGAAGATCGCCGGCGACATCGGCCTGAAGGCGAAGTTCGAGCAGCTGGCCTGGGATACGTTGCTGGCGCAGGACGGCGTCTTCCCGCTCGTCGCCCGGCTGCTCAACGGCGCCAGCGTGATCGTCATCGGGGCGACGAAGGACGCGCTCGGCCAAGTCGCGGTGCTGAACCCGCTCGCCGACCGGCCGGACGAGGTGTTGAAGCTCGGCCGCGAAGCGTTCTGCAAGCTCTGGAACGGCGAGGTGCTGCTGCTCAAGCGCCTGAACGAATTCGTCGCACCGACGCGGGCCTTCGGTCTCGCCTGGTTCATCCCCGAGATCCTGAAGCAGCGCGCGGCGCTGCGCGACATCGCACTCGCAGCGATCGCGATGCACCTGCTCGCGCTCGCCTCGCCGATGTTCTTCCAGCTCGTGATCGACAAGGTGCTCGTCCACCGCAGCATCTCGACGCTCTGGGCGCTCGGCATCGGCATCGTCATCGCGCTGCTCTTCGATTCGCTGCTCGGCTTCCTGCGGCAGATCATCACGCTGTCGGCCAGCAACAAGATCGACATGCGGCTGACGCGCCGCACCTTCGGCCACCTGATCTCGTTGCCGATCGATTATTTCGAGTCGACGACCGCCGGCGTCATCAACCGCCACATGCAGCAGGTGGAGAAAATCCGCGCCTTTTTGACCGGGCGCATGTTCACGTCGGCGCTCGACGTGACCTCGCTCCTCATCTTCATCCCGATCCTGTTTTCGTACTCGATCAAGCTCGCGCTCATCACGCTCGCCTTCACCGGCCTGATCTGCTTCGTCGTCGCGGTGATGGTGCCGAGCTTCAACCGGCGGCTGGCCGACCTCTACAACGCCGAAGGCCAGCGCCAGTCGATGATGGTCGAGACGATCCACGGCATGCGCACGGTCAAGGCGCTGGCGATCGAGCCGACGCAGCGCCGGCTCTGGGACCAGCGGTCGGCGCAGTCGATCAACATGCACTTCCGGGTCGGCAAGATCGGCATCGTCGGCCACACGATCACCGACTTCCTCGGCAAGCTGCTGCCGGTGATCATCATCGTCGTCGGCGCGCAGGACGTGTTCGACAACGCGCTCACCGTCGGCGCGCTGATCGGCTTTCAGATGCTCGCGGGCAAGGTGGTGCAGCCGCTGATCGCGATCGTCGGCCTGGTGAATGAATACCAGGAGACGGCGCTCTCGGTGAAGATGCTCGGCGAGGTCATGAACCGGCCGCCGGAAAGCAAGGACGGCCACGGCAGCCTCAGGCCGACGCTCGTCGGTGCGATCAGCTTCGAGGAAGTGAAGTTCCGCTACCCCGGCGCCCAGACGCCTGCGCTGAATGGCGCGAGCCTGGCCATCGCCGCCGGCACGGTCGTCGGTGTCGTCGGCCGCAGCGGCTCGGGCAAGACGACGCTCACCAAGCTCATCCAGGGCCTCTACCCGATCGAGTCGGGCGTGATGCGCTTCGACGGCATCGACGCCCGCGAGATCGAGCTCGCCCACCTGCGGCGCCAGCTCGGCGTCGTGCTCCAGGAGAACTTCCTCTTTCGCGGCACGGTGAAGGACAACATCTCGGCGGCGCGGCCGGAAGCGACCTTCGAGGAGATCGTCGCCGCCGCCGACGCGGCCGGTGCGGCCGAGTTCATCGAGCGCCTGCCGCAGGGCTACAACACGATGCTGGAGGAGAACGCGACCAACCTCTCCGGCGGCCAGAAGCAGCGGCTCTCGATCGCTCGCACCCTGCTGACCAAGCCGCGCATCCTGATCCTCGACGAAGCGGCGAGCGCGCTCGACCCCGAGAGCGAGGCGATCTTCATCGGCAACCTGTCGCGCATCGCGGTCGGGCGAACCGTGATCATGGTGTCGCACCGGCTCTCGACGCTCGTCAACGCCGACGCGATCCTCGTGATGCAGCAGGGCCGGCTGGTCGACAGCGGCCGTCACGCCGAACTGCTGACGCGCTGCGAGACATACCAGCAGCTGTGGCATCAGCAGACGAGCCATCTCTGATGAACCTGCCCGCGCTTCCCACCCGGCGCAACCGCGGCAACGTCGCGGTGAAGAAGGAGCGGCGCCGTGCGGCCCAGCCGGTCGTCGAGTACCTGCCCGACGCCGACGAGATCGAGCGCAGCCCGCTGCCGCCCTATGCCCGCCTGACGCTGCACGTGCTGCTCGCCGCCATCGTCGCCTTCTTCGGCTGGGCGAGCTTCGCGAAGGTCGACCAGGTCATCACCGCGAAAGGGCGGCTCGTGACGCCGCTGCCGAACGTCGTCGTCCAGCCGCTCGAGACGGCGGTGATCTCGAAGGTCGCCGTGCGTGTCGGCCAGCTCGTCGGGAAGGGCGAGGTGCTGGCGACGCTCGACCCGACGTTCGCGCAGGCCGACCAGTCGCAATTGAAGCTCATGCTCGCGAGCCTCGAGACGCAGATCAAGGGGCTGGAGCACGAGCTCTCGGGCGACTTCTCGACGCCCAGTACGACCGTCCAGGGCGACGGCCAGCTGCAGGCGGACCTGTTGTCCGAGCGCCGCGCGAACTACCAGGCGCAGGAAACGAAATTGACGCAGACCGCGGCGAAATTGCGCGCGGCGATGGCGACCAACCAGGACGAGCAGCGCGACACCGCCTCGCGCCTGGCCTCGCTCAAGCAGATGGAGACGATGCAGGAGAAGATGGTGGCGCAGAAATACGCCGCGCCGCTGCAGCTGCTCGAGGCACAGCAGCGCACCAAGGAGGTTTCCCGCGAGCTCGGCCAGGCCGTCAGCCGCGAGAAGGAATTGCGCCGCGAGCTCGCCGCGTTCGAGGCCGAGCAGGTCGCGTTCCAGAAGGGCTGGCGGCAAAAGACGATGGAAGACCTGTTGCAGATCACTCGCTCCCGCGATTCGACGCGCGAGCAGTTGCAAAAGGCCGACCGCCGCCAGGCCTTGCTGACGCTCGTCTCGCCGATCGACGGGATCGTGCTCGAGATCGCCAAACTCTCGCCCGGCTCGATCGTCCGCGAGGCCGAGACCTTCTTCACGCTGGTGCCGCAGAACGCGCCGCTCGAGGCCGAGGTGCAGATTGATTCGTCGGACGTCGGCAACATCCAGGTCGGGCATGCGGCGCAGGTGAAGATCGACGCCTTCCCGTTCCAGAAGCACGGCACGCTCGTCGCCTCGGTGCGCACCTTGAGCCAGGATTCGTTCCGCCGCGACACTGCCAGCAAAAACGAGGGCGATTCCTACTATTCGAGCCACATCGCGCTGAAAGAAACGGGGCTGCGCAACATGAAGTCGGGCGCGACGCTGCTGCCCGGCATGACGCTGACGGCGGAGATCTCGGTCGGCGAGCGGTCGGTCATGTCCTACCTGGCGTGGCCGCTCACGAAGGGCCTGAACGAAGCGATCCGGGAGCCATGACGGCGTCGACGCTGGCCCGTCCGAACGCGTCCGACAAGCGCAAGTTCCGGGAGGCACTGGCCGCGGCACGGCTCGGGGTGGCGCAGTCGCAGTTTGAGCTCGGGCTGATGCATGCGAACGGCGTCGGCACGCCGGCGAACGTCGACGAAGCCGTTCTCTGGGTCGGCAAGGCGGCCGCCAACGGCCTCGCGCCGGCGCAGTATTTCCTCGCCACCCAGTACGCCTCGGGGGCCTCGGTGCCGCGCGACGACGCGGCCGCGTACGGCTGGTTCGTGAAGGCGGCGGCGCAGGGCCACGCCAAGGCGATGTTCCGGCTCGGCCGGATGCACCGGGTGGCGCAGCCGCAGGTCGCGTACGCGCAGCAACTGCGTGCGGCGGAGCTCGGCCTGGCCGAGGCGCAACTCGCGGTCGGTCAGGATTGCCGCAGCGGCAGCGGCACGGCCGTCGACGCCGCCGCCGCCCTCCGTTGGGTGCAGAAGGCCGCCGAGCAGGGGCTGGCCGCGGCGCTGCACGAACTTGCCGAGCTGCATGCGCACGGCGTCGGCACGCGGCAGGACGCGGCGCAGGCGCTGCATTGCTACCGCAAGGCCGCGGCGATGGACTATCCGCCCGCCTGCACCGCACTTGCGCAGATGGACGCCGAGGGTCTCGGCCGCGTCGGCGAGTTGGATCTCGCGCTCGCCCC
>CAZZWY010000175.1:0-7857 GCA_964657785.1 uncultured Acetobacteraceae bacterium | reverse complement strand
GAAGGCGCCGAACATCGCCGCCTGGTAGGCCCCTCGGCGGCGCAGCAGCGGCGTCTCGCGCAGCAGCGTGCCGAGCGACGCGATCAACGCGGGATAGCGCTGCGTGCCGCTCGGGCGCCTTTGCGGCAGCGCGCGCCACAGCACCGCCGAGACGACCGCCATCAGCCCGCCCGACGCCGCGAAGAGCCCCCGCCAGCCGATCGCATCGGCAACGAAGCTCGCGATCGGCCGCGCCAGCATGATCCCGACGAGCAGGCCCGACAGCACGTTGCCGACGACGCGGCCGCGCGCCGCCGCGGGCGCCATGTGGCCGGCGATCGGCACCATTACCTGGATCGCGACCGACATCAGGCCGATGCAGAGCGACGCGCCGAGAAAGGCCGCGGCCGACTTCGCGACCGCCGCGACCACCAGCGCCAGCGCCGATCCGCCGACCAGCCAGACGACGAGACGGCGGTTCTCGACGCGGTCGCCGAGCGGCACGAGCAGGATCAGCCCGGCGCAATAGCCGACCTGCGTCACCGTCACGATGAGGCTTGCCGCGGTCGCATCCAGGCCGATGTCGGGCGCGATCAGCGCGATCAGCGGCTGCGCGTAGTAGACATTCGCGACGATCAGCCCGCAGGCGGTCGCGAGCAGCCAGGTGAGGCCCGGCGTCATCGGGCGGACGTCATCGCAAGAGCGTCATCGAGCGAGCGTCATCACGAGAGCACCGTCACTCGATCGCCTTCACCATCTCCTCCACCACCTTCTTCGCGTCGCCGAACACCATCATCGTCTTGTCCATGTAGAAGAGCTCGTTGTCGAGCCCGGCGTAGCCCGACGCCATCGAGCGCTTGTTGACGATGATCGTCTTTGCCTTGTAGGCCTCGAGGATCGGCATGCCGTAGATCGCGCTGCCCTTGGTGTGCGCGGCGGGGTTCACGACGTCGTTGGCGCCGAGGATGATCGCGACGTCGGCCTGGCCGAATTCGCCGTTGATGTCCTCCATCTCGAAGACCTGGTCGTACGGCACCTCGGCTTCGGCGAGCAGCACGTTCATGTGGCCGGGCATGCGGCCGGCGACCGGGTGGATCGCGTACTTGACGGTGATGCCCTTCTCGGTGAGCTTGGCGGCGAGCTCCTTGACGGCGTGCTGGGCGCGGGCGACGGCCAGGCCGTAGCCGGGCACGATCACGACCGTCTCGGCGTTACCGAGCACGAAGGCGGCGTCGTCGGCGCTGCCCGACTTCACCGGCCGGGCCTCGGCCTTGGCGCCGCCGGCGGTCGCCGCCTCGCCACCGAAGCCGCCCAGGATCACGTTGAAGAACGACCGGTTCATCGCCTTGCACATGATGTAGCTGAGGATCGCACCCGACGACCCGACCAGCGAGCCGGCAACGATCAGCATCGCGTTGTTCAGCGAAAAACCGATGCCGGCCGCGGCCCAGCCCGAGTAGCTGTTGAGCATCGAGACCACGACCGGCATGTCGGCGCCGCCGATCGGGATGATGATCAGCACGCCGAGCACGAAGGCGAGCACGAGCAGCGCGAAGAAGTCGAACGCGCTCTCGGTCGCGACGAAACCGTAGATGAAGCCGACGAGCGCGATCCCGAGCACGAGGTTCAGGATGTGCTGGCCCGGGAACGACACCGGCGTGCCCTGGAACAGCCGGAACTTGTACTTGCCCGACAGTTTCCCGAACGCGATCACCGAACCGCTGAAGGTGACCGCACCGATCGCCGCGCCGAGCGCGAGCTCGAGCCGGTTGCCGCCGGGGATCGGGTCGCCGAGGGCCGCGATGCCGAAAGCGTGCGGCTCGGCCACTGCCGCGATCGCGATGAAGACCGCTGCCAGGCCGATCATGCTGTGCATGAAGGCGACGAGCTCGGGCATCTTCGTCATCTCGACGCGCTGCGCCATCACCGCGCCGGCGCTGCCGCCGACGAGCAGGCCGAGGAGCACCCAGACGAGGCCGGCCAGGCCGCTCGTCTGCGCTTCACCGGCCAGCTTGATGATCAGGGCCGCGGTCGTGACGACGGCCAGCGCCATCCCGGCCATGCCGAAGACGTTGCCGCGGATCGAGGTCGTCGGGTGCGACAGGCCCTTCAGCGCCTGGATGAAGCAGACGCTCGCGACGAGGTAGAGCAGGGTGACGAGGTTCAGGCTCATTGCGGCCCCTCCTTCACCGCGACCTTGCGCTCCTTCTTCTTGAACATCTCGAGCATCCGCCGCGTCACGAGGAAGCCGCCGAAGACGTTCACCGCCGCGAGCGCGACCGCGAGCACCCCGAAGATCTTGCCGACCGGCCCGGTGGTGAGCGCCGCCGCGAGCATCGCGCCGACGATGATGATCGCCGAGATGGCGTTGGTGACCGCCATCAGCGGCGTGTGCAGCGCCGGCGTCACGGTCCAGACGACGTGGTAGCCGACGTAGATCGCCAGCACGAAGATGATGAGATTGGTGACGGTGTGGGAGACGATTTCGTGTTCCATGGCTTACTTTCTTTTGACCTCACCCGACTGGGTCATCAGGCACGCCACGACGATGTCATCGTCCATCGGCACCTGAAAACCGCCGTCTTTCGGCAGCACGAGCTTCAGAAAATCGAGCACGTTGCGGGCATAGAGCGCCGAGGCATCGGCACCGACGCGCGCCGCCAGGTTCGTCTCGCCCACGAGCGTGACGCCGTGCTTGACGACCGTCTTGTCGGCTTCGGTCAGCGGGCAATTGCCGCCGACGCCGCCCTCGCCCTTGCCGGCGGCCAGGTCGACGATCACCGACCCCGGCTTCATCGACTTGACCATCTCCTCGGTCACGAGCACCGGCGCGGCGCGGCCGGGGATGAGCGCGGTCGAGATCACTACGTCGGCCGCGGCCACGCGCTTGGCGACTTCGACCTTCTGCCGCGCGAGCCAGCTCGCCGGCATCGGCCGCGCATAGCCGCCGACGCCCTCCGCAGCCTCCTTTTCTTCGGCGGTCTCGTAGGGCACGTCGATGAACTTCGCGCCGAGCGACTCGACCTGCTCCTTGACGCTCGGCCGCACGTCGCTCGCCTCGATCACCGCACCCAGCCGCTTGGCCGTCGCGATCGCCTGCAGGCCGGCGACGCCGACGCCGAGGATCACGACCCGCGCCGCCTTGACCGTGCCCGCCGCGGTCATGAGCATGGGAAAGAAGCGCTGATAGACCTCGGCGGCGCGCATCACCGCCTTGTAGCCGGCAATGTTCGCCTGGCTGGAGAGCACGTCCATGCTCTGCGCCCGGGTGGTTCGCGGCGCGGCCTCGAGCGCGAAACTCGTGAGGCCGGCCGCGGCGAGGCGCTGCAGGCCGTCGCGGTCGAACGGGTTGAGCATCCCGACGAGCGCGGCGCCCGATTTCATCAGCGGCAACTCGTCGTCGGCGGGCGAGCGGACTTTCAGCACCAGCTCGGCACCGAAAGCGCCGGCACGATCGGTCACCGTGGCCCCCACCGCCTGGTAGGCCGCGTCGGTGGCGCTCGCCGCGACACCTGCCCCCGACTGCACCCGGATCTCGTGGCCCTGGCCGACCAGCTTCTTCGCGGTCTCCGGCGTGACGGCCACGCGCGTTTCCCCCGCCGCCGTCTCGAGCGGTACTCCTATCAGCATCGACTGTCTCCCCCTGCGCCTTGTAGCCGCGGATTCTGCCGCAGCGCGCCGGCCCCACGCGAGGGGCCCCGGGGAAACACCCGCCACCGGCACGCCGCCCTCGCGGTGCAGCCGCGCCGCCGAGGCCGGCGGCGCTACGATCGGCGGATGCCGCCCGTGCGCTGGAAACCGAGCGTGACCGTCGCCGCCGTGATCGAGCAGATCGACCACGGCGAGCGCCGCTTCCTGCTGGTCGAGGAGGAGACGCCGGAGGGCCTGCGGCTCAACAATCCGGCCGGCCACCTCGACCCGGAGGAATCGCCTGAGCAGGCGGTGGTGCGCGAAGTGCTCGAGGAGACCACCTGCGTCTTCACCCCCGACCGGCTCATCGGCGTGTACCTGTCGCGCTTCGTGCGCCCCGCGACCGGCGAGGACGTGACCTACCTTCGGTTCGCGTTCGGCGGCAAGGTCGGTGCGCCGGACGCGGCGCGCCCGCTCGACCGCGGGATCGTTCGCACGCTCTGGATGACGCTGCCCGAGCTGCAGGCGAGCCGGGCGCGCCATCGCAGCCCGCACGTGCTGCGTTCGGTGGAAGACTACCTCGCCGGCCGGCGCTTGCCGCTCGACGCGATCACGACGGATCGGTCGGTGTACGAGCCCGAATTGAAGCGGTAGACGCCCGGCCGGACAGCTCAGGCGGCGACGGCCTGTCGCTCCTGCTGCGCCGACCGGTACGCGACCAGTTCGGCGATCGTCAGCAGCGGAAAGCCGTGCGTCCGCGAGAACGCGACGAGCGCATCGCCGCGCATCATGCTGCCGTCGACGTTCATGAGCTCGCACAGCACGGCCGCCGGCCGCAACCCGGCCAGCGCCGCGAGCTCGACCGCGCCCTCGGTGTGGCCGCGGCGCTCGAGCACGCCGCCGGGCGCCGCGCGCAGCGGGAAGACGTGGCCGGGGCTGACCAGGTCCGCGGAGGTTGCTCCGGCAGCGATCGCGGCACGGATGGTCGTGACGCGATCGGCGGCGCTGACGCCGGTGGTCACGTCCTCGCGCGCCTCGATCGATACGGTGAACGCCGTGCCGTAGCGGCAGCCGTTGTTCTGGACCATCGGCGCGAGGTCGAGCCGCCGCAACGGCTCCTCGCCGAGGCACAGGCACACGATGCCGGAGCACTCGCGGATCAGCGTGGCCATCATCGGCACGGTGATGCGCTCGGCCGCGACGATCAGGTCGGCCTCGTTCTCGCGCTCGTCGTCGTCGAGCAGGATCACGGCGCGGCCGTGTCGGATGGCGTCGAGCGCGATGCGCAGACGCGACGGAAGGGGGCCGGCCGGATAGCTGCCGACGGCATGGGACGTGAGTGACATGGTTGAAACGCTCCTCGCAGAAAAAGGCGAAAAACATTCCAGGGCGCGCAGACGCGCCCGCGCCACGCCCCTCGCGAAGCGCGGCTCGACCGCATCGGCACATCTTCTTTCATCCGGACTGTGACGAAGGGAAGGCGCCCCGCAGCGAACTGCCGGCCACCTCCCTCGCTGAACCGTCGGCTCTGGCATCGCACCAGATCTGCTGACCCCGCCACGGGGAGTGGCGAGCGCTCGCGGGCTTCATCGGCGCGGGAAGGCCCGCTGCCGATTTACCGCCGGTGGGGAATTTCGCCCCGCCCTGAAGACGTGTGCCGGCATCGCTGCCGGCCCTCGAAGTCTAAGCCCGGCCGGGTCTTCGCGCTGGTCGCGCCCGCGACAGCGGCGGCCGCCATGCGGCGGTGAGCCTTCTAAAATCGCCGGATGAAACCTCAGCGCGTCGTCGTCGGTCTCTCGGGCGGCGTCGACTCGGCGGTGAGCGCCTGGCTGCTGAAGCGGGCCGGACACGAGGTCGTCGGCCTCTTCATGAAAAATTGGGAGGATGACGACGGGGACGAGTACTGCTCCTCGAACCTCGATTTCATCGACGCCGCCGCCGTCGCCGACGTGATCGGCATCGAGATCGAACACGTCAACTTCGCCTCCGACTACAAGGAGCGCGTCTTCGCGGAGTTCCTGCGCGAGTACCGGGCCGGCCGCACGCCGAACCCCGACGTGCTGTGCAACGCCGAAATCAAGTTCACGGCCTTTCTCGATCACGCGATGCAGCTCGGCGCGGAAAGGATCGCCACCGGCCACTACGCGCGCGTTCGCGAACGCGCCGGCGAGGTGGCGCTGCTCAAAGGTCTGGACCCGCTGAAGGACCAGAGCTACTTCCTGCATCGGCTGACGCAGGCGCAGCTCGCCCGGACGCTCTTTCCGGTGGGCGAATTGCCGAAGACCGACGTGCGCCGGATCGCCGCCGAGGCCCGCCTGCCGAACGCCGCCAAGCGCGACTCCACCGGCATCTGCTTCATCGGCGAGCGGCCGTTCCGCGAATTCCTCAACCGCTACCTCGCGCACACGCCCGGGCCCATCCTCGACGACAGCGGCCGAACGGTCGGCGAGCACGTCGGCTTGAGCTTCTACACGCTCGGGCAGCGCAAGGGCATCGGCATCGGCGGCCTGAAGCCACGCGGCGCGGCGCGCGGCGGCAGCGCGCACGCGCCCTGGTTCGTCGCCCGCAAGGACATGGCGGCCAACGTGCTCCACGTCGTGCAGGGCCACGATCACCCGTGGCTGCAGTCGCTGCGGCTCACCGCGGGCGACGCGAGCTGGGTGGCGGGCCATCCGCCGCGGTTCACCGACCGGCTGAGCGCGAAAACCCGCTATCGGCAGGCCGATGCGCCGTGCCGCCTGGAGGACGTCGCCGGAAGCGGCTTCGCCCTGCACTTCGCGACGCCGCAATGGGCGGCGACGCCGGGGCAGTCGGCGGTGCTCTACGACGGGGACGTCTGTCTCGGCGGCGGGGTGATCGACCGGGTCGAGGCGCGCGGCCAGGACTGAGGCTGCCCCGGCCACGGCCGACCGACTTTCGTCTCAAGTTACCGGTTTTCGCGTCGATACCCGGTGTTCCGGGCATTCGTCCGCAGCCCTGCCCCCCCCCCCGCGTCATGACCGCATCCGCCCCGTCTCGTCCCAGGCCTCGTCTCGCCGGTGCGATCGCCTTCTGGCCGCTCCTGGCAGCGAGGGCCGCCCTGCTGCTCGCGCCGGCAGTGGCCATCGCCGGAAGCGTCGACCTCACGGTCGTCGATGGCGCCGGCAAGCCGCTTCCGGAAGTGGTGGCGCTGCTCGAGCCGGTCGGCGCCAAGCCGGCGTTGCGGCCGATGCCCGATGCCGAGCTGTCCCAGTCCAAGCGCCAGTTCCACCCGCGGGTGCTCCTGATCACCGTCGGAACGCGCGTCGCCTTCCCGAACTTCGACACCGTTCGTCACCACGTCTATTCGTTCTCGCCGGCCAAGACCTTCGAGTTGAAGCTCTATTCCGGCGTGCCGGCGGCGCCGGTGGTCTTCGACAAGCCGGGCATCGCGGTCCTCGGGTGCAACATCCACGACTCGATGGCCGCCTGGGTCGTCGTCGCCGACACGCCCTGGTCGGGCCTCAGCGGCGAGGCCGGCCGGATTCACGTCGACAACGTTCCGGCCGGGTCCTACCACCTGCACCTCTGGCACCCCGGCTTCGTTCCCGGCACCGAGCCGGCCTCGACGCCGCTCACCGTCCCGGCGGGCGACATCGAACAGCGGACCACGCTCAACGTCAGCGCGTTGCCATGAGTCCGCCGGGCCGCCGGAGGGTGGGCGATTGAGACGCTTTCTCGATCCGCTCAGCCGCTGGCTGCACCGTTCGCTCGGCAGGCGGGTCGTCATGTTCAGCCTGGCGCTGCTGCTGCTCGTGCAGACCGCGAGCTACCAGGCGATCCGCGCGAGCCTCACCCATCATGCCGAAAGCGGCGTGCCGGGGCGTTTGCAGGTCGGCGAGCGTGTCCTGGAGCGCCTGCGCGATCAGCGCGCCCATAAGCTCCTGGAAGGCGCGCGCATCCTCGCCGCCGACTTCGGATTCCGTTCTGCCCTGCTGACCCACGACGCCGCCACCATCGCCTCGGTGCTGGAGAACCAGGGCACGCGCATCGGCGCGACCAAGGCCGTGCTGTTCGGCGTCGACCTGAGCGTGCGCGCCTCCAGCGGCCTCGACGCCGGCGAGCTGCGGCAGATCGCCGCGCGGCTCGCGGTGCAGCCCGCCACCGGCGGCACGAGCAACGAGGTCACGCTGCTGCACGGCTGGCCTTTTCTGCTGGTCGTCGTGCCGATGAAGGCGCCGATGCTGGTCGGCTGGGTGCTGATGGGTTTTGCCGTCGACGAGGAGCTGG
>CAZZWY010000174.1:0-7875 GCA_964657785.1 uncultured Acetobacteraceae bacterium | reverse complement strand
CATCTAGGTTTTATCTCAACAAGAAGGAGACACGTCATGACATTGATCCGCTCATCCGCCACCGCGCTCGCGCTGGCCGTCGGCCTCGCCGCCGGCACCTCCGTCTTCGCCCAGGGCAAGGGCCTCGACGAGCCGTTTCGCGCGCCCTACCAGAAGGCGCTCGCCGGCAAGACGGTCGGCTACATCCCGGTCGCGATGGGGTTCGACCTGACGCAGGGCTGGTACGACGGCCTGAAGAAGCAGCTCGAGCCGTCGGGCATGAAGGTCGTCGTGCGGGATCCGAACTGGAACACCAACGCCGGCGCGCAGGCCTTCACCGCGCTGATCGCCGAGAAGCCGGCCGTGATCGTGATCCACAACCCGGACGTGCAGACCTACGCCAAGCTCATCAAGAAGGCCGAGGACGAAGGCATCTACGTCGTGCAGATCAACATGCGCTCGGCGCAGGCCTCGACCGTCTTCGTCGGCGCCGACTGGGTCGACATCGGCGAAAGGAACGCCGAGGCCGTGGTGCAGGCCTGCAAGGGCAAGAGCAACAAGATCGCGATCGTGCAGGGAGCGCCCACCGCGGCGACCAGCGCCTACACGCTGAAGGGCGTCGAGAACGTGCTCGCCACGCACCCGGAACTGAAGGTGGTCTCGAACCAGGCCGCCGACTGGGACGCGGCCAAGGCCAAGGCGCTGACGCAGACGATCCTCAAGCAGAACGCCGACCTCTGCGGCATCGTCGGCTTCTGGGACGGCATGGACATCGGCACCGCCGCGGCGATCAAGGAGGCGGGCCTGACCGGCAAGGTCTTCCTCGCGACCTCGGGCGGCGGCGAACAGAAGGGCACCTGCGAACTCGTCAAGTCGGGCGCCTTCGACCAGGACATCAGCTACGACGTGCCGACCCAGGCCGGCGACATGGCGGCGATGATCAAGTGGCTGGTGCAGGGCGGCGTCAAGCCCGGGCAGAGCAAGCAGAACATCTACACCACGCTGATCCCGGTGACGAAGGACAACGCGGGCAAGGAAGGCACGTGCTGGAAGCTCGGCAGCAACAAGTAGGCGGGCACGATGGAACGTATTGCCGATCCTCGCCTGCTGAGCGGTAGCGCCGCGGCGGCGCCGCCGCCGACCGAGTCGACCGCGGAGAAGCTGACCCGCCTGCGCTACCGCTGGTGGCCCGACCACTGGCTCGGCGAGATCCTCTCCAAGCGCTGGACCGAGACCGCGATTCCGGTGCTGCTGCTGCTGGTCGTGGTGGCGATCTCGGGCCGGGTGATCGGCAATTTCTGGTCGCCGGCCGCGCTCGCCGATACCTTCCGGCAGGCCGGCGAGGTCGGCTTCGTCGTGCTCGGCCTCGCGCTCGTCATGATCGTCGGCGGCATCGATCTCTCGGTCGGCTCGATGTTCGCGCTCACCAACTTCTGCGCGCTGATGCTGATGCACGTGCTGAAGTGGCCGGTCGGCCTGGCGGTGGCCGGCACGCTCGTGTGCGGCGCGGTGCTGGGCGCGATCAACGGCGTGCTGGTCGGGTATCTGCGGCTGCGGGCGTTCCTCACGACCCTGATCACGCTCATCATCTTCCGTTCGGCCTACGAGATCCTCTCGCTCCAGTACTCGACCGAAATCGCCGGCAACCTGCCCGATTCGGCGGTGTGGGACTTCATCGGCAATGGCACGTTCCTCGGCCTGCCGACCGCCGGCTGGCTGTATGCGGCCGCGGCGATCGGCGGCCACGTGATGCTGACGCGGCTGCGCTTCGGCTGGCACATCATGGCGATCGGCGGCTCGCGCCGGTCGGCCTACAACGGCGGCATCGCGGTACGGCGCACGGTCGCGCTCTGCTACGTGATCGGTGGCGTGCTGACGGCGGTCGCCGGCTGCTGCTTCGCGTCGCGCCTCGCCACGGCGGGGGCGGACATCGGCGTCGGCCTCGAGGTGATGGTGCTCACGGCCGCGGTCGTCGGCGGCATCAGCCTCGGCGGCGGGCGCGGCTCGGTCACGAAGGCGCTCGTCGGCACGCTCATCGTGCTGCTCATCACCAACGGCCTCACCTCGCTCTCGGCGCCCGGCGGCGTCAACCGGATGGTGCTTGCGGCGATCCTCGTCATCGCCGCGGTGGTCGACGTGCGCTGGCTCAAGAACCGGCAGCGCATCATCAGCAAGGTCTACGTGAGCCCGACCTACCACGCGTTGCCGCCGGCCGTCGAGTGCAGCACCGACGGCGTTGGCGTCTGGGCGCTCAACAACCGCCTCCGCGACGTGACCCTGATCGGCCTCGGCCGGATCGAAGCGCCGGAGGACGTGATCCTCGACCGCCACGACAACCTCTACGCCGGCTCGCGCCACGGCGACGTGATGAAGTTCTTCGCGCCCGACTACGAGCGCATGGAGGTCTTCGCCCACATCGGCGGCCAGCCGCTCGGGATGGCCTTCGACCGCGAGGACCAGCTGCACATCTGCATCGGCGGCATGGGCCTCTACAAGATTTCGCCGGCCGGCGTCGTCGAGCGGGTGACCGACGAGACCAACCGCAGCTTCAGCTCGATCAACGACGACAGCCGCCTGCGCCTGGCCGACGACCTCGACATCGCCGACGACGGCCGCATCTTCTTTTCCGAGGCGACGACGCGCTACGAGATGGACGAGTGGCCGGTCGACGGCCTGGAGGCGCGCGGCAACGGCCGCATCGTCTGCCACGACCCGCGCGACGGCACGACGCGCACGGTGCTGCGCGACCTGAAGTTCCCGAACGGCATCGCGATCGCGAGCGACGGGCAGTCCATCCTCTTCGCCGAAACCTGGGGCTGCTGCATCAAGCGCTACTGGTTCGACGGGCCGAAGCGCGGGCAGGTCGCGATGGTGCTCGACAACCTCCCCGGTTACCCCGACAACATCAACCTCGCCTCCGACGGCAACTACTGGCTCGCGCTCGTCGGCATGCGCTGCCCCGCCTACGACCTCGCGATGCGCATGCCCGACTTCAGAAAGCGCATGGCCAAGCGCGTGCCGGTCGACGAATGGCTGTTCCCGAACATCAACACCGGCTGCGTGCTGAAGTTCAGCGAAGCGGGCGAGGTGCTCGAGACGCTCTGGGACCTCGGCGGCGAGAACCATCCGATGATCACCTCGATGCGCGAGCACCGCGGCCATCTCTATCTCGGCGGTATCGCCAACAACCGCATCGGCCGGTACCGGCTGGAGGGCGCCGACCCGGACTTCGTCCAGTACGACCGGCGCTGGAGGGTCGCGGCATGACCAACGCGTTGAGGGACTTCGCCGATCGCCTGCTCGGCCGCGGCAGCGCGGCGATCACGGTGCCGGTGATGGATGGTCTCCTGAAGGCGAACCGGGTGCTCGACGAGGCCGAAGTCGTTGCGGCGCTGCCGGGCATCGACGACCTTGCGAGCGAGGGCACGGTGCTCTTCGCGAGCGCCGGTTGCGAGCTGTTCCGGATCGACGCCGGCACCCCCGTCCTCGTGCAGCGCTTCGATGTCGACATCAGCGCGATCGCGGTGCGCGCGCCCGGCGTCGTCGCCGTGGCGCTCGGCGGGCGGCAGGTGCGCGTGCTGCAGTCGAGCGGCGACGGTCTGAGGCAGATCGCCGTGCTCGACCGCTGCGGCGACGCGCCGCTGGTGTGCGTCAACGCGCTCGCCTTCGACGGCCCGGACGAGATCGTCTTCAGCGAAGGCTCGCAGCGCCACGGCCCGGACGCCTGGTGCCGCGACCTGATGGAGCTCGGCAGCAGCGGTCGCGTCGGCCGCTGGCCCTTCGCCAAAGGCGGCCCGGCGACCGAACTCGCGCGCGGCCTGCGCCACGCGTACGGCGTGGGCGTGCGGGCGGGGAAGGTGCTCGTCAGCGAAAGCTGGCGTCACCGGGTGATCCCGCTCGGCGGCGGCGGGCCGCTGCTGGCCGAGTTGCCGGGCTACCCCTCCCGCATGACGCCGAGCGCCGACGGCGGCTTCTGGATCGCCTGCTTCGTCTGCCGGACGCAGCTCGTCGAATTCGTCCTGCGCGAGCCCGCCTACCGCGCCCGCATGCTGGCCGAGATCGACCCGCGCTACTGGATCGCGCCGGCCCTGTCGTCCGGCGCGAGCTTTCTCGAGCCGCTGCAAGGCGCGGGCGTCAAGACGATGGGCGTCATGAAGCCATGGGCGCCCCCGCGCTCCTACGGCCTGATCGTCAAGGTCGGCGCCGACGGCCGGCTGCGCGGCTCGCTGCATAGTCAGGTCGACGGCAAGCATCACGGCATCACGGGCCTGGCCGAGCACGATGGACGGCTCTATGCCGCATCAAAGGGCAGCGGGCGGCTGCTGGCGGTTGAGCTCTCAAACGGCTTTACCCAATGAGTACCGTCATGACCAACACGATTCTGGAATTGCGCCAGGCGACGAAACGGTACGCTGGCGTCGCGGCCATCGACTCGATCGATTTCAGCCTCGAGCGCGGCGAGATCCACGCGCTGCTGGGCGAGAACGGCGCCGGCAAGTCGACCTTGACGAAGGTGATGGCGGGGGTGGTGCCGCTTTCGTCGGGGCAGATGCTCGTCGAGGGCGAACCGGTCTCGCTGCGCACGCCGCTCGAGGCGCGCCAGCAGGGCATCGCGATGGTGTTCCAGGAGACGAGCCTGGTGCCGAGCATGACGGTCGCGCAGAACCTCTACCTCGGCCAGGAAGCGTTCTTCAACCGCCTGCGCGGGGTCTACATCTCGGCGCAGCAGTTCCTGCAGTCGCTCAACTTCGACGTCGACCCGACGGCGACCGTCAGCGTGCTCGGCGCGGCGAAGAAGCAGATGGTCGAGATCGCCCGCGCGGTGCTGCACAAGGCCCGCATCATCATCTTCGACGAGCCGACCGCGAGCCTCACGCCCGAAGAAAAGAAGTACTTCTTCGACCTGCTGCGCAACCTCAAGAGCCGCGGCGTCTCGGTGATCTTCATCTCGCACGCGCTCGAGGAGGCGCTGATGATCGCCGACCGCATCACCGTGCTGCGCGACAGCAAACATGTCGTGACCGACGTGACCGCGAACTTCGACCGCGCCCGCATCATCCAGGCGATGGTCGGCCGGGATCTCTCGGAGACGCTCTACGGCCAGCGCAAGACGACGGTGCGAGCGCCCGGCGAATGCCTGCTCTCGGTGCGCAACCTCCGCATGGCGGCGATGGTGAAGAACAACTCGCTCTCGGTCTTCGCCGGGCAGGTGACCGGCGTCTTCGGCCTCGTCGGCGCCGGCCGCACCGAGACCTTCAAGGTCGTCGCCGGCCTCGTCAAGCGCGACCTCTTCCACGGCGGCGAAGTGCTGCTGCGCGGGAAACCGGTACGCTACCGGGTCGCCCGCCAGGCGGTCAAGGACGGCATCGCCTACATCACCGAAGACCGCAAGATCGAGGGCTTCTTCGAGACGATGTCGGTCGCGCAGAACATCTACATGGGGCTGATGGCGAAGGTCGGCAGCACGCTCGGCGTGGTGTCGAAGGCCGACGCGCGGACCACGGGCGAGCACTGGAAGAAACTGCTGAACGTGCGCTCGGCGTCGAAGGACCCGAAGGTGATCGAACTCTCCGGTGGCAACCAGCAGAAGGTCGTGATCGCGAAGTCACTGGTGCAGGAGCCCGACGTGCTGATCTTCGACGAACCGACCCGCGGCGTCGACGTCGGCGCCATCGCCGAGATCCACGCCGAGATCAACCGCCTCGCCGACGCCGGCAAGGCGGTCGTCGTGATCTCGTCGTACCTGCCCGAGGTGATGGCGCTTTCCGACCGCATCCTCGTCGCCAAGCAGGGCAAGGTGGTGGTGGAGTTCTCGGCGACCGAGGCGACGCAGGAGGGGATCATGTACGCGGCGATCCACTGACAACGGTGCGTCCCCCTGCCCGTCGACCGCGACGGTCGGTGCGCACCGAGCTTGCGGAAAGTCGCAGACCGAGCACCCTGGCGCCGATGCGGCCCTTCGAGAAAACTTCTGTTGGGGCACGGGACGGCGTCACTGGTTCACCGCCAGTTCGTCGGCGACCGCCTGGAACGCTTCCAGCGCGGCTTGCAGGTTCTCGACGATCTCGGCGGCGATGACCTCGGGTGGCGGCAAGCTGTCCACGTCGTCCAGGCTGTCGTCCTTCAGCCAAAAGATGTCCAGGTTCAGCTTGTCGCGCTTCAGGAGTTCTTCGACCTCGAACTTCTTGAATCGCTCGGTCTCGCAGCGCTGTTCGGTCTGTCCTGCCTGGTAACACGCCACGAAGTCTTGCAGGTCCCGCGCGTCCAGCGGGTTCTTCTTCAACGTGAAATGCAGGTTGGTGCGCAAGTCGTAGATCCAAAGCGCCTTCGTGTTGGGCTTGCCGTCGGCGCGCGGGGGGCGCTTGTCGAAGAACAGCACGTTGGCCTTCACGCCCGGCTTGTAGAAGATGCCGGTGGGCAGACGCAGCAGCGTGTGGAAGTCGAACTGTTCCAGCAGCCGCCGCCGGATGCCTTCGCCGGCACTGCCGGCCTCGAACAGCACGTTGTCAGGCAGCACCACGCCGGCGCGGCCATGCGCCGCCATCACCGTCATGATGTGCTGCATGAAGTTGAGCTGCTTGTTGCCGGTGGTGAACTTGAAGTCTTCGCGCTCGTAGTCCTCGCGCTCGGTATCGACCTCGCCGTCCTCGCCGATCACCTTGTAGCTGCTCTTCTTGCCGAACGGCGGGTTGGTCAGGATGACCTCGTAGCGCTCGCCAGGGTCGAAGGCCAGCGCATCGTTGTTCCGGATCGGGCTCTCGCCGTTCCCGATGCCGTGCAGATAGAGGTTCATCGCGCACAGGCGCACCACTTCATCGACGATGTCGTTGCCGCTGAAGGTCGTTTCGCGCAGGCGCCGCTGCGCCATGCGGTCGCGCGCCTGCGCGCCGCCGTGCTCCTTCATGTACTCATAAGCCGAGAGCAGGAAACCTCCGGTGCCGCAGGCCGGGTCGTGTACCGTCTCGCCAATGCGCGGGGCCAGCACATGCACCATCGCCTGGATCAACGGGCGTGGAGTGAAGTACTGGCCGGCGCCGCTCTTCACCTCGGCGGCATTGCGTTCCAGCAGGCCCTCGTAGATCGCGCCTTTCACGTCCACGCCGATGCCGATCCAGGTCTCCGCGTCGATCAGCGAGACCACGCGCTTGAGCTTTGCCGGGTCGGTGAGCTTGTTCTGTGCGCCGCGAAAAATGGTGCCGATCAGCCCCTTCTCGCGCGCGAGCGCTTCCAGCGCGTGGCGGTACTGGATCTCCAGTTCATCGCCGGCCAGCGGCGCCAGCGTGTTCCAGCGCCAGACGGCCGGGATGGTGCTGGGCTCGCCCAGCAGCTCGGCGCGCTCCTGATCCATCTTCAGGAACAGCAGGAAGGTGATCTGCTCGACATAGTCGCCGTAGCCGATGCCCTGGTCGCGCAGGACGTGGGCGTAGTTCCAGACTTTGCCGACGAGGGCGGTATGGTCGGTGCTCATGATTTCAGCGCCACGGAGAACAACGCTCCATGCAAGTAGTTGATTCGTAGCAAGTTTTCTCGCCGACCAGGTTTGTTATCCCGAGTGGCGGAGAACAACGGGGCTCAGGGCATGGGCGGCACAGGTGTTCGGGCCGTGTAGCGTTGCTCGGGATGGTTTTCCATGCCCGGGATCGTGAAGGCCAGCAGGCCATTGGCGACCATCGGACTCAGCAGCTCCTTGACCAGATGCTTGGGATCCCGGCGCCCCAGCAAGCTGGCCAGCTCGCGGGCGCTGTGCGGTTTCCAGGTGCACAAGTCGAGCACCAGTGGCTGCACCACGTCGCGCCGGGGGCGAGTGCCGGGCGCGGGCAGTCGCCGGGCCAGATCGGCGGGCATCGGCGGATCTGCCTGGGGGGTTTGTCGGGTGGACTGGGGGGTTTGATGATC
>CAZZWY010000173.1:0-7899 GCA_964657785.1 uncultured Acetobacteraceae bacterium | reverse complement strand
CGGCACAACCCGGCCGGCGAAGTAGACGATCGGCAGGGTCGGCAGCGCGACGAGCGCGACCCGCCACCACCTGCGCACCGTATTGGCTGGCAGCGCCTCGAGCCAACGCGCTCGTGCCGCGATGCAGCCGAACGCGAACAGCGTGATGTAGCTCGCGAAGTAGCCGAGCTGCAGGCCCCAGACATTGACCCCTACCGGCCAGACCGCCCGCAATGCCAGCGCGGCCGTGCCAGTGCCGAGTGCCGCCAAGAGCAGTGCGGCGTCGGAGGGCCACCTCCGCGTGCCGTCTTGCAGGGGCGACCAAGCGCGGGGCCTCGACCCCCTCCACGCCATCGCAGCGGCAGTGAAGAACAGCAATGCCTGCGCGAACCACAGTGGCCCGTTCTCGAAGGTGCCGCGGCGCCACAAGGTTGCCAGGGTTTCGGTGAACGGACGACCGCGTGCGGTCGCCGCCAGGGCAATCGTCAGCGGACCGAGGAGGTAGCCGAAGAAGAGCAGCGGCAAACCGAGTCGATTCAGCCGGTCGACCGCGTAGCGGACCATCCCGTGGCGCTCGATGGCGCCAGGCATGAGGTAGCCGGCGAGCAGGAAGAAGAGGCCCATGAAGAAGGCCTGGTTCATGGTGCAGAAAAAGACCAGCAGCGTCGACGACAGCGATCGGTCGGTCGCCACCTCGCGGTAGAACCAGCCGCCGATGGCGCCGTAGGTGATGGCCGTGTGGTGCAGCACCACGAGCAGCGTCAGGCAGGCGCGGAGGGCGTCGAATCCGGCGTTGCGATCGGCCGGACCCAAAGACGCTCGCACGGGCCGTTCGGTCGGGGCGAGAGGCCCGGGGCCGCGTCAGAACCCGACGGCCTGCCCGTCGCGGCGCGAATCGCTGGCAGCGACGTAGCCGTCCTCGAGGTCGTCCGAGAGCCGCCAGATGAACTGGCCACTGCCATAGTCCATGTAGGCGTCGACCGTGTCCTCGCGGCGGTGACCGAGCGCGATCAATCCGTCGGCGAGCGGCGCCGCCATCGTCGGCTCGAGGTCGACGGCCAGCCCCTCCGCGACCTTCCAGCGCGGCGCGTCGCAGGCCGCCTGCGGCTGCTGGCGATGAACCAGCATGCGCACCAGGGCCTGGAGCTGACCCTGCGGCTGCATGTTGCCGCCCATCACGCCGAAGCTCATCTGCGGCACGCAGCGGCCGTCGACGTCCCGCGTCAGGAAGCCGGGAATGATGGTGTGGAACGGTCGCTTGCCGCCGCCGACGACGTTCGGGTGAGCTTCGTCGAGCGTGAAGCCGTGGCCCCGGTTCTGCAGGCTGACGCCCGTGCCCGGCACCACCACGCCGCTGCCGAAGCCCATGTAGTTCGACTGGATCAGGCTCACCATCATGCCGCGCTCGTCGGCCGCAGTGAGGTAGACGGTGCCGCCGGAGGGAGGTGTGCCGTGCCGCACGTCGGTCGCGCGGCGCCGGTCGATCGTCGCCGCCCGCTCGGCGAGGTAGGCCGGATCGAGCAGGTGCGCTGCCGTCACCTGGGTCATGTGGCGCTCGTCCCCGACCCAGCGGTAAGTGTCGGCGAACGCCAGCTTCATCGCTTCGATCTGCAGGTGCTGGGATTCGACGCTGTCCACCGGAAGGCTCCCCAGATCGAGGCGGTCGAGCATCCCGAGCGCCATCAGCGCGGCGATGCCCTGCCCGTTCGGCGGAATCTCGTGCACGGTATGGCCGGCGAAGGACTGGCGGATCGGCGTAACCCAGTCGGGCCGGTAGTTCGCCAGGTCGGACAAGGCCATCGCGCCGCCGTTCGCGCTCGAGTGCGCGACCAGCGCTTCGGCGATTTCGCCGCGGTAGAAGCTCTCGCCCCGGGTCGAGGCGATCCTGCGAAGGCTCGCACCGGCGTCGGCGAAGACGAAGCGCTCGCCGGGCCCGGGCGCCCGGCCCCGCGGCATGAACGCTTCCGCGAAGCCGGGCTGCTGGGCGAGGCCCGGCACCTGGCGCACCCATTTGTCCGCCACGATGCAGCCTACCGCGTGGCCGCGCTCGGCCAACTCGATCGCCGGCTCCAGCAAATCGCCGAACGGCAGTTTGCCGAACCGATCCGACAACGCGACCCAGCCCGCCACCGCGCCGGGGGTGGTGACCGTGTCCCAGCCGCGCAGCGGCAGCGTCCCGCCGTGCTTGCGGTGAAAGTACGCCGGGTTCCAGGCCGCCGGCGCGACGCCCGAGGCGTTGAGGCCGTGCATGGCCTGCCCGTCCCAGAGGATCGCGAAATTGTCGCTGCCGAGGCCGTTGGAGACCGGCTCCACGATCGTCAGCGCCGCTGCCGCCGCGATCGCCGCATCCACCGCGTTACCGCCCTTCAGCAGCATGCGCGCCCCCGCCTGCGACGCGAGCGGATGAGAAGTCGACACCACGTTGCGCGCCATCAACGGGCTGCGGACGGTCGGGTACGGGTTGGTCCAGTCGAAGTTCATGGTTCGGTCCAGGAGGCAGGTCTCGGCGGTCGAGCATGCCACGCTCCGTGTCCCGGGTCGGCGACGACTTCATCCGGGGGCGGATGCCGGTCGACTCCCGAACTCGTCAGCCGATGGGCCTGTTGCACGGCGGCGTGTCGGTGGTGTTCGCCGAGACGCTCGGCTCCTGCGGGCACGCCGACCTGCGTGTCGCGGACCACGATGGCGACTCTCGCGCCTGCGTCGCGAACCTAGCCTCCGGACTGCTGCGCGGCCGACCCGCCCGCGAGGAAGTCCTTGATCTTGTCGACGCGGGGGCCGACTGCCTTGACTGCGCTCTCGAGCGCTTCGCCGGTGACGCCGAGTGCTTGCGACCATTCGGCGAGCGACGCTTTGTCATGGATGTCGACGGCGATTCGCGAGGCGGCGTCATCGGCGGCGGCTTGCTTTTCATCGGGCATGGTCACTCCAGAGGCAACATGAAAGAACGCTCACGGCAATCTTCGTGCCGCGGCGAAGGTGCACGAGCCCCGGGTGCGCGGCTCACTTCAGCTTTTGATCCTCTTTCTTGGCCTCTTCCATCGCTTCCGGTTCGAGCTCTTCCGCAGACCGGTTGAATCGAACGAAGAGCCCCCAACCGGTGAGCAGGCCACCCACCGCGAGGACCAGTGCGGCGGCGGGAACGAGTTGATTGGCATCCTCGTGAGCGGCCTTGAAGGTCGCGACGAGCCCCTCGATCGCCAACGCCACCACGACCACCACCAGGAATCGCGAGAGGAATCGCCGCACCCGGGTCGGGCCGCTGACGTGCGCGCTGCGGATCACCTCTTCCTCGGCGATGGTCTGCGCGATCTGCAGCGCTACGACCGCGGCGGCGAGGATGCCCATCGCCTCCATCACCTGCTGGGCGGCAGCGCGGTCGAACACGCCGTCGAGCGATGCCCATCCCATGCGCGCCGAAATCGCGATCAGTAGCAGCGCCACGCAGGCGAAAAGAACCGCCATCAGCGCATGCACGAGCGCGATCGAACGACGCAGAAGGTTCATTGACGGAATCTTGACACAGTCGGCGGCGGTGAACCGTCAGCGACACGCGCCGCTCGACACCGATCGACCGGTGGAATCCGGCACGGCTTGCGAATGTCGTTCACCTTTGGAGGGTTCACACGCACGGAAGCGGCGAACAGCACGATGGTCGTGCCGAGCAACGATGCGAAATGGAATCCCGAGGCGAGGAAGTCACCATCCGCGGGCGTCGAGCACGGCCGCGATCTGCTCCCGGACCGCCTCGCGGTCGAGCGCGGCATCGACGCGGGCGAAACGACGCGGCGCTGCGTCATGGCGCGCCTGGTAGCCGGCGCGAACCCGCTCGAAAAAGTCGACATCCTGCTGTTCGAAACGGTCGGCCGGGCGGGCGGCCGACCGGCGCTCGGCGGCGAGTCGGGGGGGTAGATCGAACCAGATCGTCAGGGCGGGTTGCAGATCGCCCTGGACCGTGCGCTCGAGGTAGGCGAGCGTCTCCAGATCGGCGCCCCCGCCATGGCCCTGGTAAGCGAAGGTCGCATCCGTGAAGCGGTCGCAGAGCACGGTGTCGCCACGTGTCAGTGCCGGTCGGATGACTTGGTTGAGATGATCGCGGCGACCGGCGAAGACGATCAGCGCCTCGGTCAGCGCGTCCATCGGGGACACGAGCAATTGCGCGCGAAGCGCTTCCGCGAGAGCCGTGCCGCCGGGCTCCCGGGTGCGAACCACGCGCGCGCCGCGCTCGGCGAGCCGCTGCGCGACCGCGTCGAGGTGTGTCGACTTGCCGGCGCCGTCGATGCCTTCGAAGGTGATGAAGCGGCCGCTCACGGGGCTCCTCGTCGGGAAAGTTTCAGGTCATCAGCGCCGCGATTCGGCGTGCGGCGCGGCTTCGCAGCCATCATGCCTGAGCGCCCGGCGTGCGATAAGTCGCCGTCGCGCGCCAGAGCGCGCCGCACCCCGCGATCGGCGGTGGACCCGCGCCATACCGTCTGTTAGCCTCGCTGGCGATGGGCGGCGCGCGGCATGGCCTCGCGCGCAAGGCCGACCGCGAAGACCTCATGACGCCGAGACGTGCCGAGTGGCGCCCGGCGCGCGGGCACTCCATACCGCAAGGGGCCGATGCGATGCTGAATCTGGATGCGATAGCCGCGCGTGGCCGCGAACCGCCGATGTGGCGAGCGTCGCAGCCGGTCGCACGCGACGAGCTGTCGGCGTTCCGGCAAGGTTATTGCGCCCTCGTGATGCTGGCCGCCGCGATCCAGCTGCTCGTGTTCGGGCGGGCGGAGGACAACCTCGTCGCCACGCTGCTGGCGCTCGTCGCCTCGCTGCTCGGCATCGTTCACGCGCTCGACGGCCGCCGGTTTCGCGCCCAGCCGATCTCGGCCCTGGCCCTGCTCTTCTACACCCTGACGTCGACGAGCGGCGCGCTCCTCGTGAAGACACTCGAGTGGACGCCCCTCACGGATCGTCTCCTGGTGCCGCGGGAGACCTTCGCGGTGCTGTTCGGGACGCAGCTCGTGCTGCTCCTCGCCGACCGCATCTACATGAGCGCCCGGCCCCTGCATGCGATTCGCCGTTTCGTCAACCAGCGGCTGCTGCAACCGGTGGGCGTGATGCATTGGCCGAGCGACTGGCAGCTCTGGATGCTGGGCGGCATCGGCTGCCTGAGCGTGATGCTGACCGGCACCGACTACGAGTCGGGCGCGAGCTTCGGCATGGCGGGTGCGGGCGCCAAGTTCCTGCGCGCCTTCGGCTTCCTGAAGTTCGCCCCGTTCCTGATTCCGTTTCGCGATGCGCTCTGCGGTTATCCGAGTCGAACGCGGGTGCCGCTGATGGCGCTCGGGGGCTACTTCGTGCTGCTCATCGGCATCAGTTTCGCGACCAACAGCCGCTCGACCTTCGCCGATGCGGTGCCGACCATCGGCATCTGCGTGCTGATGGGCAAGGCGCTCGGCCGAATCGACTTCCGCCGGATTCCGAAGGCTCGCCTGATCGGCCTCGGCCTGGCCGCAGTCATCGGCAGCGTTCTGCTCGGGCGCGTCGCGCTCGCCATGGTGGTGGTGCGCGACTATCGCTACAGCGTCGATGTCGACATGCTCGTGCGCATGACCGTCGAGGCGCTCTTCAACAGCGAGTGGCTGCAGTCGGCGAAATCGAAGATGGATTCCTCGACCTATCCGGGCGACTACAGCGAAACCTACGTCGACAGCCGCTTCCTCGCCCGCTTCCTGCTGACCAAGGGGCACGACAACATCCTGTACTTCCTCGGCCTGTTCGGCGACGACCACATCCGCGACTACAAGGCGTTCATGCTCGACCGCCTGCTCGGAACCCTGCCCGATCCGCTGCTTCGCCTCTTCGGCCTGAACGTCGACAAGCAAAGCCTGGTCATCTCCAACGGCGACTACATCGTCTACATGATCGACGGCTGGGGGCTCGGCGGCTTCAAGACCGGCTCGATGATCGGCGAGGTGTACGGCATCTTCGGCTGGGCCTCGCCGTTCGTGATGCTCGCCAGCGCCGTGATGCTGTTCGTGTTCCACGATGCGTTCGTCTCCGCCGCCGCGCCGGGGCGCTCGGCCGTGTCACCGTTGATCATCCTGCTGATCTGGAATCTCGTCGGCACGACGGCGGCGTTCGGTTTCGGCGCCGAGACGGTGACGGCCATCCCCGCTGGCATCGTTCGCGGGCTGCCGCAGAACGTGCTCGTGTACGTCATCGCGGTTGCGTTCGTCAAGAGCGCCGGACGCCTGCTCGGGCGCCGCTGAAGCGTTGGCCGAACAGGCGAGGCCCGCGCCCGCGCGCTGGCCGTACGGCTCCCGATCCGCGAGTCAGGTCCGTTGTCGCGCAAGCGTCCCGTGCGCGAATTTGCTCGTACCATGAGCTTCTGCGCCTTCCTGACCTTGTCGCCATGCGAACCTGCAGTGCCGAGGACCTGTCCGGTCGAGCGATCGCCTGGCCCCTCACGTTTGCACTGCCGACCGTCGAGCTCGCGGTGACGGCGGACGGCCAATGGAATCCACGCCAGAAAGTCTCTCATGATGAATCGAACTGATCCCGTCTGGCTGATCACCGGCTGCTCGACCGGCTTCGGCCGCGAACTCGCTAAGCGGGTGCTCGAACGCGGTTGGAACGCCGTCGTCACCGCCCGCAATCCTGACCAGGTGGCCGACATCGCGACGAGCCACGCTGAGCGCGCGCTCGTGTTGCCGCTGGACGTGACCGACCATGAACAGGTTCGCCACGCGGTCGACGAAGCGGTCCGCCGCTTCGGACGCATCGACGTGCTCGTCAACAACGCAGGCTACGGCTACCTTGCCGCGATCGAGGAAGGCGAAGACGAGGCCGTGCGCGCGATGTTCGAGACCAACGTGTTCGGCCTCGTCGACATGACGAAGGCGGTGCTGCCCGTGATGCGGGCTCAAGGCAACGGTCTGATCGTGAACGTCTCGTCGATCGGCGGCCTGGCGAGCTTCGCGGCGACCGGCTACTACCACGGAACGAAGTACGCCGTCGAAGGGATATCCGAATCGTTGGCGACGGAGCTGAAGCCGCTCGGCATCGGCGTATTGATCGTCGAGCCCGGGCCCTTCCGGACGAACTGGGCCGGCCCTTCGATCAAGCAATCGGCGATCCGGATCGATGCCTATTCATCCACCGCGGGTGAACGTCGCGAGCAGACGTCGGCGCGAAGCGGCAATCAGGCGGGCGACCCGGTTCGCGCTGCCCAGGCCATCATCGACGCTGCGCTCTCCGAGACGCCGCCGCTGCGCCTCCTTCTCGGCAAGATGGCGCTCGATGTCGCGCACAAGAAGCTCGAGTTCATGCGAGGCGACTTCGAGGCGTGGGAGTCGACGACCATCGGTGCCGACTTCCCGTCGACCGATTGAGCGCGCGGTGCCGCGAAAGTTCGCCCGGCGCGGTGTCTTGGGGTGGCTGATGGGGCTCGAACCCACGACAACAGGAATCACAATCCTGGACTCTACCAACTGAGCTACAGCCACCGCTGAGCCACTGATTGTAGCTGATCCGTCCACCGGATCAGGCGCGACTCAACCGCCCGACGGCGCGCTGGCGGCACTCTCCGAAGCGATGGCGGCCGGCTTGAGCTCGACCTTGAACCGGGTCTTCAGCGCACTGTAGTACGCCTGGGTCTCGGCATCGGCCCAGGCCTGTGCGTATTGCGACTGGGCTCGCGCCGCATCGCCCGCGACCGGGTCGCGCCCCAGCACTTTGTTGATCCGCGCCACGGCGTAACCCTGCGCGCCGAGGTCGACGCCGATGACCGCAGGCAAGGTCGCGACGGGCGCCTTCAGGATTGCATCGAGCAGCGGCTGCGGCATCTCGCGCGGCGTCGCGCGCGACACCACCTGTGCCGGCTCCGCCATCGCCGTCGTCGGCGTGGCGCGCAGCGCCGCGAGTCGCTCTTCCCCGAGC